>JBOGGF010000369.1:0-7270 GCA_050743965.1 Acidimicrobiales bacterium | reverse complement strand
GGCACGCTGCCCGCCGCTCCCTCCACCGCGGTCACCGGCGGCGCCCTGCGGGCCCCGTCGGCTCCCGGGTCACTTGATGGACTTGATCTGGGTGTAGGACTGCTTGATCACCTTTGTCGGCAGCGGGCGGAAGCCCACCTGGGACATGTAGGTGTTGCTGTTGCCGTCCTTGGGGCTGATCGCCCACTCGAGCAGCGAGCGCACGGCCTTGGCCTCTGTTGTGCTCGATTGCTTCTTGGAGACGACGCCGTACTCGTAGTTGATGATCGGGTAGCCGCCTGTGCCGTCGATCATCGAGATGGCTCCTGTGGCCGGGGTCTTGGCCGTGTAGCCGTTGGCCTCGGCCTGGATGGTTGTGGCCGTGGGCAGCACGTACTTGCCGGCCCCGTTCTCCATCGACGCGTACGCCAGGGCGGCGCCGAGCGCCTGGGTCTGGTAGCTGATGCCGATGTACGCCACACACCCCGGCGTCGCCTTGCAGCCGGCCACCATGCCCGAGTTGCCTGTCTCGGCCAGGGCACCGGGTGCCGCCGGCCATGTGACGGTGGTGTTGAAGCCGAACTTTGTCGACCATGTCTTTGTCGTCTTGGACAGGTAGCTCGTGAACAGGAACGTGTCACCGCTCCCGTCCGCCCGGTGCAGGGTCACGACCGGCAGTGTCGGCAGGGTCAAGCCCGGATTGATCGACGTGATTGCGGATGTGCTCCACTTGGTGATCTTGCCGGTGTACATGCCTGCCAGGATCTTCCCGTTCAGCTTCAGGTGGGCGGAGACGTTCGGGATGTTGTAGTAGATCTGCTGCGCCGATATGGCCAGCGGGATATTGAGCATTGTCGGCTTCTGCTGCTTGTCGGCCGTCGACAGGTAGGCGTCCGACGACCCGATCTGCAGGGTGCCGTTCATCGCCCCCGAGATGCCCTTGCCCGAGCCGCCGGCCGCCGTCTGGACGGTCACCTTCGGGTATGTCTGGTTGTAGCCAGGCACCCAGATGTTCCACAACGGGTAGAGGAGCGAGCTCCCGGCTTCGGCAATGGTCGCCGTCGCGGGCTTCTCGACCTTGATTGTCTTGACTGTCGAAGCGGTCGAGGTGGATGTGCTGCCTGTCGAGCCCGTTGTCTTTGTCGCGGTGGTCGTGGTCTTGGCCGATGTCTTCGACGCGCTGGGCGATGTCGACGAGCAGGCGGCGAGCCCGACGGCGACGCCGAGGGTGACGGCGACCGTCGGGATCAATTGCTTGGCTCGGAGCTTCCGAGTCACAGGTTCCCTCCTTGTGGGTTGTAGCTGGGTCATGCGATCGGTCGTCGGGGCGCCGCCCGCTCTCGGGGCGAGGCGGTGACGGGGCGGCGTTGTCGGGCGGTGGGGCGGCGTTGCACGGGCGGTGGGGCGGCGTTGCACGGTGGTACGGCATGGCTGGGCGGTGGGGCGGTGGCGTTGCACGGTCAGCCGATCTGGCCGTTGACGTACCGCTCGGTCCGGGCGTCCTGGGGCCGTTCGAAGACGTCGTCGGTCGGGCCTTGCTCGACCAGCTGCCCGTCGTAGAACAACATCGTGTTGTGCGACACCCGGCGGGCCTGGGCGAGATTGTGGGTGACGACGATGATGGTGAGCGCCGGTGCCAGCTGGCGGAGCAGGCTCTCCACGTACTCCGTCGAGAGGGGGTCGAGCGACGACGTCGGTTCGTCGAGGAGCAGGACCTCGGGGCCGACGGCCAGCGCCCGGGCGAGGCACAGCAGCTGCTGTTGGCCGCCGGAGAGGCGGAAGGGCGAGTCGCCCAGGCGGTCCTTGACGGCGTCCCAGAGCCCCACCTCGCTCAGCCGTCGCTCCGCCACCACGTCGAGCTGCTTGCCTCTGGCGATGCGGTGGGCCTTCACCCCGGCGACCACGTTGTCCCGGATGGACATCGGGAAGGGGTTGGGCCGCTGGAAGAGCATCCCGACCCGGCGGCGGAGGTCGAGCAGGTCGACGTTGCCGGCCCAGATGCTGGACCCGTCGAGAAGGACGTCCCCCTCGTGGCGGAACCCCTGGACCTTGTCGTTCATCCGGTTGAGGGTGCGCAGGAAGGTCGACTTGCCCGAACCGGTCGGCCCGATCAAGGCGGTGATCGACCCGCGAGCGAACCGCATGTCGATGGACGACAAGATGGTCTTGGCACCGAAGCGCAGTGTCAGGCCCCGGGTATCGATCACGTCAGACGGGCGCCCGCGGTCGGGGTCGATGGCCTCGAGGAGATGGTCGACCGCCGGACCGGATCGGCGGTCGCCGGTCTCGACCGGGCCAACCGGTGCGGCGCCTCGGGTGTGGGGGTCGTCAGCCACGGGGGATCCCTTCCAGGTGGGGGGCGGTGCGGGTGGGTCGGCGACGGTCGTCGGGCCTGGTGACACGGTCTCGGCGCCGGAGCGTCGTCTCCACGCAACAATTCCTACCGAGCCCAGGTGAACGCGAGGGGACTCGAAGGAGAACGGTGGGGAAACCCGAGACGAACGTTGCATGGCGCCCCAGGGCCGTGGCGGGGCCGTGGCGGGGCCGTGGCGGGGCCGCGGTGGGGCGACCCGCTCGTGGCCGGAGCCGACCGATATCAGGAAGCTTGACATCGTGGCCGGCCTGCCCGAGACTGGCGGGGCCGTCTCACCGGTCGGCGGCAGGCAGGAAGGAAGCGCCAGTGGCGGCGACGAGCGACGGAGCCTGGGTCCAGCCGGGCGGGACGGTCCGGGTCGAGGTCGCCGACGACATCGGCTGGCTGTACTTCAACCGGCCCGAGAAGCGCAACGCCATGAACCCCGCCCTCAACGCGGAGATGGCGGCGGCACTGACCGCGCTGGAGGCCGACGACCGGGCCAGGGTGGTGGTCCTCACTGGGAGCGGTGCGGCGTGGTCCGCCGGCATGGACCTGAAGGAGTACTTCCGGGACGTGGAGGCGGCACCGCCGCACGTGGAGATCGCCGCCCGGCGGGACAGCGCCGAGTGGCAGTGGCGGCGGCTGATCCATTACCCCAAACCGACGATCGCCATGGTGAACGGCTGGTGCTTCGGCGGTGCCTTCACCCCCCTCGTCTGCTGCGACCTGGCCATCGCCGCCGAGGACGCGGTGTTCGGCCTGTCCGAGGTCAACTGGGGCATCCCACCGGGCGGGCTCGTCAGCCGGGCCCTGGCCGAGACCGTCTCGACCCGCGACGCCCTGTGGTTCATCATGACGGGCGAGACGTTCGACGGCCGGCGAGCGGCCGAGATGCGGCTCGTCAACGAGGCGGTGCCCGCCGACCGGCTGCGGGAGCGCACGGTCGAGGTGGCCGGGCGGCTGGCCGGCATGAGCACCCGCGTCCTCCATGGGGCGAAGGTCGGCTTCAAGAAGGCGCGGCTCATGTCGTGGGACGAGGCCGAGGACTACCTCTACGCCAAGCTGGACCAGGCAGTGCTCGGCGACCCCGACCGCACGAAGCACGAAGGCCTCCGCCAGTTCCTCGACGCCAAGTCCTACCGGCCGGGCCTCGGCGGCTTCGAGCGGGAGTAGGGCGGCGGCCGTGGGGGGGCCAGCCGTCCACCGCAGCAGGTACCCGGACCCGGTGGTGCCCGACCTCGGTCTCCCGAACTACGTGCTCGAGCACATCGCACGGTGGGGCGACCGCCCGGCACTGGTCGACGGGGCCGTGCGAGCCGACGCAGCCGAGGCAGCCGACGGGTCGACCCTGACGTACCGCGAGCTCGCTACTTCCGTCGGCGCCGTCGCGGCTCGCCTTGCGGCCGCCGGCGTCGTCCGCGGGGACACCGTCGCCCTCTCGGCGTCCAACCAGCCCGCGTGGGCGGCCGCGTTCTACGGCATCCTGGCAGCAGGGGCCACGGCGGTGCCGCTCAGCCCGCTCCTCATCGCCGACGAGGCCCGGACGCTGGTGGCGGCGGCTGGCGCCGGGGTGCTGGTCTCCGACGGCCGCACCGGCCCCCTGGCCGAGGCGGCAGCACGGTGGCCGGTGGCCACGATCTCCCTCGCCGCCCTGACCGCCCCGCCTGCACCCGCACCGCCTGCACCCCCTTCCGCACAACCCGCACCCGCACCCGTGAACTGTGGCGGCGGCGGCGGGCGCCCGGGCCCGGCACTGCACGGGAACGCCACCGCGGTCGTCGCCTTCTCCAGCGGCACCACCGGGCTGCCCAAGGGCGTGCGGCTCACCCACCGCAACCTCGTGGCCGCGCTGGTGCAGCACGAGCCGATCTACCACGTGGGGCCGGAGGACGTGGTCCTGGCGGCGCTCCCGTTCTGCCACATCTACGGCCTGTCGATCGTCCTGGGGTATGCCCTGCGCCACGGGGCCACGGTCGTGACCATGCCCCGCTTCGACCTTGCCCGGTACCTGGCCCTCGTGGCCGAGCACCGCGTGACGTGGCTGCACCTCGTGCCGCCACTGGCGCTCGCCCTCGCCTCGCCGGCGGCCGCCGGGACCGACCTCACCTCCGTCCGCCACGCCGTCTCGGGTGCCGCACCACTCGACCCGGCGCTCGCGGCGAGAACGGCGACGGTGCTCGGGTGCCCCGTCGGCCAGGGCTACGGCATGACCGAGGCGAGCCCGGGCATCACCTGGGTGCCCGACGACGGCAGCGTGGCGTGCGCGCCGGGCTCCGTCGGCGTCCTCGTGCCGGGGACCGAGGCCCGCCTGGTCGACCCCGTCAGCGGTGAGGACACCGGCGGGTCGGGCGAGCTGTGGGTGCGCGGTCCCCAGGTGATGGCCGGCTATCTGGACGATCCCGCGGCCACGGCGGCCACCCTCGCCGGCGGCGAATGGCTGCGCACCGGCGACGTCCTGCGCGTGGACGACCGTGGCGCCTTCTGGGTCGTGGACCGGCTGAAGGAGCTGGTCAAGTACAAGGGGTGGCAGGTGGCACCGGCCGAGCTCGAAGCCGTGCTGCGCGACCACCCGGCGGTCGCCGACGCAGCGGTGGCCGGCGTCCCCGACCCCGACGCGGGCGAGCTGCCCGTGGCATGGGTCGTGCCGGCCGGACCGGTAGAGGTGGCGGAATTGTTGGCATGGGCGGCCGCCCGGGTGGCGCCCTACAAGAAGATCCGGCGCGTCCACCTGGTCGATCGCATCCCGCGCTCGCCGTCGGGCAAGGTGCTCCGCCGCCAGCTGGTGGCCGGCGAGGCGGGTGCAGGGCTGGGCGACCGAGAGCAAGCGGGAGTAGGAAGGGGCGAGGCGGCGGCACGGGCAGCGAGACGGAGAGACAAGGAGCATGCATGACCTGGATGGACGAGAAGCGCTGGCGCGAGCAGGTCTTCGTCGGGGGTGACTGGGTCCCCGGCGGGGCCGGCACGATCCCGGTGATCGAGCCCGCCACCGGAGCGGAGCTGGGACGGGTCGGGGAGGCCGGCAGCGACGACCTCGCCCGGGCCACGGCGAGAGCGGCCGAGGCCCAGCGCGACTGGGCGCAGCGTCCCTACACAGAGCGCACCGCCGTGCTGCGGCGGGCCGGTGACTTGTGGAAGGAGCACGCCGAGGAGATCGACGGCTGGATCATCCGGGAGTCCGGGGGGATCCCGCCCAAGGCCCAGCTGGAGACCCACACCGCGGCCGAGGAGTGCTACGAGGCGGCGGCGCAGGCCTCGCTCCCCTTCGGCGAGGTCCTGCGCTCGGCGATGCCCCGCCTGAGCCTGTCCCGGCGCGTGCCGGCCGGCGTGGTCGGGGTGATCTCGCCCTTCAACTTCCCCCTCATCCTCTCCATCCGCTCGGTGGCGCCTGCACTGGCGCTCGGCAATGCCGTCGTGCTCAAGCCCGATCCCCGCACCGCCGTGTGCGGCGGGGTGAGCCTTGCCATGGTGTTCGAGGAGGCCGGCCTGCCAACCGGGCTATTCAGCATGCTGCCCGGGGGAGCGGATCTCGGCGAGGCCCTCGTCACCGATCCCCTCGTGCGGGTCATCGCCTTCACCGGCTCCACCCGGGCGGGCCGCCTCGTCGGGGCGCTCGCCGGCCAGCACCTGAAGCGCACCCACCTCGAGCTCGGTGGCAATTCGGCCCTGATCGTGATGGGCGACGTGGACGTGGAGAAGGCGGTGTCGGTGGGCGCCTTCGGCTCCTTCCTGCACCAGGGCCAGATCTGCATGACGACCGGCCGGCACCTGGTCGATGCCCGGATCGCCGACGAGTACACCGAGCTACTGGCCAAGCACGCCGACGCCCTGCCCGTCGGCGACCCCGCCACGGGCCAGGTGGCGCTCGGTCCGATCATCGACGAGCGCCAGCGGGACCACGTCCACTCGCTCGTGACCGCCAGCGTCGACGCCGGCGCCCGACTGGCCGCCGGGGGCACCTACGAGGGCCTCTTCTACCGCCCGACGGTGTTGGCCGACACGCCCCTGGCGGCGCCGGCCTTCGCCGAGGAGGTGTTCGGCCCCGTGGCGCCGGTCGTGCGGTACTCGAGCCGGGAGGAGGCCGTCGCCCTCGCCACCCAGACGGGCTATGGGCTCTCGCTCGGCATCCTCGCCGGCGACGGGCTGGCCGCGATGGAGCTGGCGGCGCAGATCCCGTCGGGCGCCGTCCACGTCAACGACCAGACGGTGGCCGACGAGGCCGTCATCCCGTTCGGGGGCGTCGGCGACTCGGGGACCGGCTCGCGCATGGGCGGCATCGCCAACCTCGACGCCTACACCGAGACCCAGTGGGTCACGGCCCAGTCCGAGCTACCCGCCTACCCCTTCTGAGGCCCGCGGCTCCCTCGCTGGCGCACGCCGTCGCCCCCGGCGAGGGAGCCGACGCAGGCGGCCAGGAAGGCCGCCAGCCGCGCCACGTCCTCGGCACCCAGGCCGGCCAGCATCGTGCGCTCCAGCGCGTCCATCTCCCGGTCACAGGCCACCAGCAGGGCGCGGCCCTCCGCCGTCAGGTCGATCCGCCGGATCCGGCGGTTGGCGGCATCGGGCGAGCGGGCGACGAGGCCCTTGCGCTCGAGGACGGCGATCATCTCGCTCCCCGCCTGCGGGCTCACGAAGGAGCGGCGGGCGAGCTGGGCACCCGACATGCCCGGATGCCGATGGAGGACGCTGAGCGCCGTGTACTGGAGCGCCGTGACGCCGAACTGCCCCGCGATTGCGTCCATCTCGGCCCGGACCGCCAGCTCCAGCCGCTTCAGGAGGTACGTCACCCGGGGAGGCGTCGGCGGCTCGACCTGTCCGCCTCGCGTCGGGGCGAGCACCGACCGACTTTACCCCGGTGGGCCGGTGGGCCGGTGGGCCGGTGGGCCGGTGGGCCGGTGGGCCGGTGGGCCGGTGGGCCGGTGGGCCGGTGGGCCGGTG
>JBOGGF010000368.1:0-4662 GCA_050743965.1 Acidimicrobiales bacterium | reverse complement strand
CCGAGCGTGTCCCCGGGGTCGCCCGGACGACGAAGGACGACGGCATGGCCCCGGTGGAGGGCTCGGACCAGTGCACGGTTGCGGACGAGACCCCGGCGGTCGCCGTCACGCCGGTCGGGGTGGCGGGTACTGAGCCGAACCGGATCTTCAGGGTGAGCCCGCCGCCGGCATTGTCGGTCCCGACGGCCTCGCACACTGTCGTCGTCGGTACGCACGACACGCCACTGACGTCGCGTGCCCCGGACAGTGACGCCGAGGTCCACGTCGAACCGCCGTTGTCCGTGGTCGTCACAGCACCCTGTGTCGACCCGGGCGATCCCGAGTCTCCGACGGCGACGCAGTCTGTGGTCGACGAACAACCCAAGCCCAGGAAGTAGTGGCCCGCCGGCCAATCGGACGGACCCCTTGTCGTCCAGTGCGCGCCGCCGCCAGTGGTGGTGAAGTACTGGTCGTAGAGGTAGCTCACGGCCGAGCACGTCGATGTCGAGGAGCACGAGAGGTACGACGCTGTCGGCGTTCTGGCGCCGTTGGACGGCAATGCCTGGACCGCCCAGTGCTGCCCCGAGTCCGTCGTCGAGAGGATCTCGTCACCGCCGCCACCGCTCGGCGTCGCGACGACGTAGCAGGTCGACGATGACGGGCAGGACAGTGGACCGACGGCGCCGACGCCGGCCGGCAGGCTGCGGGTGGCCCAGCTGCTCCCCGACGTGTCCGTGAAGAAGATCGCCGGTGTCCCGGCCGGCTGGGAACCGCCCGCCGCGTAGCAGGTGCCGGCGGCGGGGCAGCTGATTGCGTCCGCGACGCTCGCCCCGACGATGTTCGTGGTCGTCCACGTGGACCCGTCGGTGGTCGTCTCGTGGAGCTGGGGGGTGGTGCTGGTGATGTCGTAGCAGGCCGACGCCGACGGGCACGAGAGCGACCGCGGTGTCGATTGGGAGCTCGGCACCGCCGCCCAGGTCGATCCGCCGGTGGTGGTGGACAGGAACTGCTCGGTACCGGTCACCGCGCAGTCCGTTGCGGTGGGGCACGAGTCGGCGGTGAGGTCGTCCACGCCGCTCGAGGCCACCGCGGCCGTCTGGTCTGTCCATGTTGTAGCGTGGTTCTTGCTCACCTCGACGGTGACAGTGCCCCCCGTCCTCTGGCCGACGACGGCGCAGAACTTGGCGACGCAGGACACGCCGTCGAGCAAATGGTCCCCGCTCCATGTGCCGGAGATGCCCCCGAACCATCCCTGACCGGGGCCTGTCGAGCCCAGCACGACGCTCTCGCCGCTCGCCGTCCCTGCAGCGATGCAACCTGTCGCCGCGCATGACACCCCGTTCAGCCCGAGGCCGGTCACGTTGTTGGGCACCGTCTCGCTGGACCACGTGGTGCCGTCGGTCGTGGTGATGATGGCAGCCTCGTCGCCCGAGCCCTGGCCGACCGCCACGCAGTGGGACGATGTGGTGCACGACACGCCGTTGAGCCCGGTGACCCCGCTCGGCGGAGCGGTCGCGCTCCATGTTCCCCCGCCTGACGGCGTGGCGACGACGGCGAAGCCGCTGCCGGATCCGACGGCCACGCACTGTGTGACCGACCCGACGCACGACACGGCGTTGAGCCCGAGACTCGTCGAGTTGCCGGTCAGGGTGTGGCTGGTCCACGTCGCCCCGCCGTCGGTCGTGGTGATGACCGCACCCTCGAGACCGGCGCCCTGCCCGACGGCCACGCAGTCGAGCGACGAGGTGCACGACACGCCGTACAGATCGGTCACTCCGGAGGGCACCGTCCCCGCCGCCCAGGCCGTGCCGCCGTCGCTGGAGACGAGGACGACGGAACCGCCGCTATGGGAGCCGACGGCGACGCAGTGCGCGGTTGTCGCCGCGCACGACACGCCGTTGATGCGGAGCCCCTCGGTGTCGTCGGGCACGGCGACGCTGGTCCACGTCGACCCGCCGTCGGTCGTGGTGACAATGGCGGCGCCGGAGCCACCCTGGCCGCCGGCCACGCAGTCTGTCGGCTTCGCGCACGACACCGCGGTGAGGACCGAGGGGGCGGGCTGGTAGGCATGCTGCACGGTGACCGTCGGTGCCGTGGCGGCACCGGCCGGGCTGTTGGCCAGCGCGCCTGCCGTGACGAGCGTCCCGGCCACGGCGAGCACCGCGGCCAGGAGGGTGAGCCCCGCGCGCCGTGGGCTCGGATGCCGGCGGTGCGCGCCGACCCGTGCGAGGACCATGAACGGATGCGTCACGGGGGCTCCTTCCGCCGCAAGCTGCACTGACGCCGTCAACCGGCTGGCATGTCCATTGCCAGCGAGGTCACGAAAGGCTACGAACAGGTGGCACAGTTGTCAACCGCAATTGCAGGCGACAGGCCGCCGGCGGGGGCCGCCGCGCCGATGGTGGGCACCGCCGGGGCGGCGACCGGGATCGCTCAGGCGAGCATCGCCCACAGGGCACGGCCGGCGGGGTTGGCCGGTGCCGGCGGGGCGGACGCTATCGACACCGTCCACGACCACCGCCCGCCGTCGAAGGTCGCCTGGTGGAGCGAGGGGCGCAGGTCCGCCATGGCGGCGGGGACCAGCGCCACGCCGAGGCCCGCTTCGACCAGGTCGAGGAGCGTCCCGGTGTCGTTGACCTCGAGGGGGAGGTGGCCGTCGAGCCCGTGTGCCGCCAGGGCGGCGTCGACCACCATCCGCGCGCCCCAGTCCGGGGGGAAGCCGACCTGCGGCCGGCCGGCCAGCGCCGCCAGGTCGACCGCCGCCGCCGACGCCAGCGGGTCACCGGACGGGCAGACGAGCACGATCGGCGAGCGCAGGAGCGGCACCGACACCAGCCCGTCCGGCAGGGGATCGGGCATCGAGGTGAAGGCGAGATCGACCACCCCGCCGGCCACCAGGCGCACGAGGTCGGCCGACCCCGCCTGGCGCAGCCGCAGCTCGACGCCCGGGTAGCGGTCCCGGTAGGTGGCCAGCAGGCCGGCGAGCCCCACGACCGACATGGCCTGCATGACGCCGACGGCGAGGGTGCCGCGCTGCAGGCCCTCCACCGCCGACACCGCGTCGACCGCCGCCCGGGCGGCGGCCAGCGTGCGGCGCGCCTCGGTGAGGAAGGCCTCGCCCGCCGCCGTCAGCTCGACCCGCCGGGTCGTCCGCCGCAGCAGTGCCGCCCCCACCTCGGCCTCGAGGCCCTTGATCGTGGCCGAGAGCCCCGATTGCGCGACGTGGAGCCGGTTCGCCGCCCGGGTGAAGTGCCGCTCCTCGGCCACGGCGACGAAGTACTCGAACTGACGCAGCTCGACCATTGTGCGATTGTACTGCTCAATGTGATCGTTTCTTTCTATTGGACTTCCTAATCGGATCGGCCGATCATGGAGACATGACCGATCGCAATTCTTCGCCCGCCGATCGGCTCGGAACGAGACGGCGACGGGCGTCCCCCGGCACCGGCTTCTGGCTCGTCGCCTACGCCTTCACCATCGTGATGGCCTTCTCGGCCGTCCCGACCCCCCTCTACGTCGTGTACGCCGCCAGGGACCATTTCTCGGGACTGACCGTGACCCTCGTGTACGCCGTGTACGCCGTCGGGGTCATCGCCAGCCTGTTCCTCCTGGGCCACCTGTCGGACCGGTTCGGGCGGCGGCGCGTCCTGATGCCGGCCGTCGCCGTGTCGGTCCTCGCCGGCCTCGTCTTCGTCCTCTGGACGAGCCTCCCCGCCCTCCTGATCGCCCGTGTCCTCTCGGGCGTCGCGGTGGGCATGGTCACCACGACCGCCACCGCCCATCTCGGCGAGCTGCACGCCCGGCGGCGGCCGGGGCAGGTGGCGCAGGCGACCGAGGCGACACAGCCGGCGCGGCCGGCGCAGGGAGCCCGCCTCCCCCAACTGGTGGCGGTCGCCGCCAACCTCGGCGGGATCGGCGCCGGACCGCTGGTCGCCGGGATGCTGGCCCAGTTCGCCCCGCGCCCGTTGCTGGTGCCGTACGTGGTGATGGAGGCCCTGCTCCTGCTCGGCCTGGTGGGCCTGTGGCGCACGCCCGAGACGGTGACGCCGCCCTCCGTCCGGACGCCTTACCACCCCCAGCGCATCGTCGTGCCCCGGGAAGGGCGGGCCCGCTTCGCCGCCGCCTGCCTCGCCGCGCTCGTGACGTTCTCCGCCTTCGGGCTCTTCACCTCACTGGCACCGAGCTTCCTCGCCCACAGCCTCCGGGACCCGTCGCACGCCCTGGCCGGGGGGGTGGTCTTCGCCGTCTTCGCCTCTGCCGCCATCACCCAGGCCGCCCTGTTGTCGCTGCGGGTGCGGACCACGCTGCTCGCCACCATGGTGCTGGTGCCGCTCGGCCTCGCCGGCGTGGTCGCCGCCACCTGGACGGGCAGCCTCGCGGCCTTCGTCCTCGGCGGTGCCGTCACCGGTGCGGGTGCCGGGCTGGCGTTCAAGGGTGCCCTGGCCGCGGCGATCGAGGTCGCACCGCCCACGGCGCGGGCCGAGGCCCTGGCCGGGTTCTTCCTCTCCGGCTACATCGGCCTGTCGGTACCGATCGTCCTCCTCGGCATCGTGGGCGAGCACGTCTCGACGCGGGTGGAGGTGGCGCTCTTCGGCGCGGTGGCCGCGGCTGCCATGGTGGCGACGGCGGCGGCGCTGCTCCCCCGCCGCCCGCCGGCCACGACCGACGACGTGACGGGGGAGC
>JBOGGF010000367.1:0-2206 GCA_050743965.1 Acidimicrobiales bacterium | reverse complement strand
GTACCGGCGCGGCGACCAGCGCTGCCGGGCCCGGTGCCGGGGACGGCGCCGGGGACGGCGGGAGCGGCGGTCAGGTGCCGGCCGGTACCGAGGCGCCCACCGCAGGGGGTGCGGATCGATGAAGGTGGTCCTCCGGGGCGACGTCGACGGCGTCGGCCGGCGCGGCGACATCGTCGACGTCGCCCGCGGTTTCGCCCGCAACTTCCTCCTCCCCGCCGGCCGGGCCATCGAGGCCTCGGACGGGGTGGAGCACCAGGCGGCCGCCATGCGCCGGGCGCGCGACCAGCGCCAGGCCCAGGACCGCGAGGCGGCCATGGCCAAGGCACGGGTGCTCGCCGGCGCCACCCTGCGCATCAGCGCCCGGGCGGGCGGCAAGGGCAAGCTCTTCGGCTCGGTCACGGCGTCCGACGTGGCCGCCGCCGCCGTGGAGCAGAAGGGTGTGGAGCTCCACCGCCATCAGGTGTCCCTCGACGAGCCGATCAAGGTCGTGGGGACCCACGAGGTGCCCGTCCACCTGTTCGAGGACATCGCCACCGCCGTCATGGTCGAGGTGGTCCCGGCCAGCTGAGCCCGCCGGGGCCGGCACGACCGCGCTGCGGCGCGCCGGCCGGGTACCGAGCCCGCCCTCTGGCCCGTTCGCCTCGCTGACGCCGCCGGTCGCGTCGGCGCCCCATCCGCCGCCGCGACACACCCGCCTGTCATCGTGGCCGCGTGACCGCGCCCCGACACGAACGGCCACCGCGCCGGTGTCCCGCCGTGCACCGGTTGTCCACAGCGTCAGCCACAGGCTTCCTGGACTTTTGCCGCGAGAATCCCCAGGTTTGTGGCCTTTCGGTCAACAGGCCCAGTGCCGCAAGGTAGTCGGACCATGGTCCAGGCATTCGACGAAAGCAGAAGCCGTCACCTCCGCCCGGCACCGGGACCGGGACCGAGCGCCGGCTTCGGCTCCCCCCCGGCGTCCGCGCGCGGCGCGGGCGCGCGGATCCCTCCCCACGACCTGGACGCGGAGGAGTCGCTCCTCGGGTCGATGTTGCTCTCCAACGACGCCGTGGGCGCCGCCATCGAGCGGTGCTCCGCCGCCGACTTCTACAAGCCGGCGCACGGGCACATCTTCAATGCCGTCCTGTCCCTCTTCGAGCAGGGGCAGCCGGTCGACGCGGTGACGGTTGCCGACGAGCTCCGCCGCCGTGACGTGATCGACGCCGTCGGCGACCCGGCTGTGCTCGTCTCCCTTCAGGCCAACACGCCGTCGATCGCCAACGCCGGCCATTACGCCACCATCGTCGAGGAGCACGCCCTCTTGCGGCGGATGATCGGGGTGGCGGGCGAGCTTGCCGAGATCGGGTACTCCGTGCCCCCCGACGTCACCGCCGCGGTCGACGAGGCGGAGCGCATGGTCTTCGACCTGGCCGAGCGCCGGACCTCCGACACCGTCCGAGCGCTGAAGGACCTCATCGGGCCGAGCCTCGACCGCATCGAGGAGCTGTCGCAGCGCAGCGGCCGCATCACCGGCGTCGCCACGGGCTACTCCGAGCTGGACGAGATCCTGGCCGGGCTGCAGCCGGCCAGCCTCACCATCGTCGGTGCCCGACCCGCCATGGGCAAGACCAGCTTCGGCCTCGGCATGGTCGCCCACGTCGGCATCGTCCTGCGCCGGCCGGCGCTCCTCTTCTCGCTCGAGATGGGCCACTTCGAGCTGACCCAACGGATGCTCGCCTCCGACGCTCGCGTGGACTCCCAGCGGATGCGCACCGGCCACCTGCACGAGGCCGATTGGGCCAAGGTGGGGGCAGCCGTCAGCCGCCTGAGCGACGCCACCATCTTCATCGACGACAAGCCCAACCTGACCCTGATGGACATCCGGGCCAGGGCCCGCCGGCTGAGGAAGAGCGAGGGGGACCTCGGGCTGGTGGTGGTGGACTACCTGCAGCTGATGACCGGCCGAGGGCGGGCCGAGAACCGTCAGGTCGAGGTGGCCGAGATCAGCCGGGGTCTCAAGATCCTGTCGCGGGAGCTCGACTGTCCGGTGGTGGCGCTGTCGCAGCTCTCCCGCGGTCTCGAGGCACGGCAGGACAAGCGGCCGATGCTGTCGGACCTGCGCGAGTCCGGGTCGCTCGAGCAGGACGCCGACGTGGTGCTCTTCATCTACCGGGAGGAGCAGTACGACCCGGAGACCCCGATCGACCGGCGCGGCATCGCCGAGGTG
>JBOGGF010000366.1:0-17992 GCA_050743965.1 Acidimicrobiales bacterium | reverse complement strand
GACGAACGACGAGCGAGGGATCCGTCCCGAACGGGAGCGCGGGCGGCCCCCCGGGCGGCAACGGCCCGGGCGACGGGGAGACCCTGGGGTTCATCGAGCCCATCGAGATCCAAGAGGAGATGGAGCGCTCGTTCCTCGAGTACTCCATGTCGGTCATCGTCTCCCGGGCGTTGCCCGATGTCCGGGACGGCCTCAAGCCGGTGCACCGGCGGATCCTGTACTCGATGTTCGACCAGAACCTGCGACCGGACCGCCCTTACGTGAAGTGCGCCGCCGTCGTCGGCGAGGTGATGGGGACCTATCACCCCCACGGCGACTCTGCCATCTACGACGCCCTGGTCCGCATGGTCCAGGACTTCTCGATGCGCCACCCTCTCGTCGACGGCCACGGCAGCTTCGGCGGCCCTGGTCCGGATGAGGGCCCCGCGGCCATGCGCTACACCGAGTGCCGGCTCCAGTCCCTGACGCTCGACCTCATGGCGGGGATCGACGAGGAGACCGTCGACTTCGCCCCCAATTACTCCAACAGTGCCGAAGAGCCGCTGGTGCTCCCGGCTCGGTTCCCCAATCTGCTGGTCAACGGCTCGCAGGGGATCGCGGTCGGAATGGCCACGAACATCCCCCCGCACAACATGGCCGAGGTGATCGACGCCACCGTCCACCTTCTTGAGCATCCCGAGGTCACCCCCGACGAGCTGATGCAATTCGTGAAGGGTCCCGACTTCCCGACCGGAGCCCAGATCCTCGGCCGCCAGGGCATCCTCGACGCCTACCGGACCGGGCGCGGCTCCATCAAGATGCGGGCCGTCGCCGATATCGAAGAGGCCCGCGACGCCACCCGGATCGTGGTGACCGAGCTGCCCTACCAGACGTCGGTCCAGGCGATCGTCCAGAAGATCGACGACCTGGTCCGCAGCGGCGAGGTCGAGGGGATCGCCGAGGCGCTCGACTCCTCGGCCGGCAAGCAGACCCGCTTGGTGATCCGGCTGAAGCGCGACGCCAACGCCAACGTGGTCCTCAACAAGCTGTACAAGCACACCCCGCTGCAGACGAGCTTCGGGGTCAACATGCTGGCCCTCGTCGACGGCGTCCCCCGGACCCTCAACCTGGCCCAGGTGCTCACCCACTACGTGGCGCACCAGATCGAGGTGGTCACCCGGCGGTCCGAGTTCCGCCTGCGCAAGGCCCGCGCCCGCGCCCACATCGTCGAGGGCCTGCTGCGGGCCATCGACATGCTCGACGCGGTGATCGCGACCATCCGGGCGTCGGACGACCGTCCCGCCGCCCGCGTTGCCCTCATGGCGGAGCCGTTCTCGTTCAGCGAGGAGCAGGCGAACCACATCCTGGACATGACGCTCGGACGTCTCACCCGGTTGGGCCGGACCGAGCTCGAGGAGGAGATGGCGCAGCTGCGGCGGACCATCGCCGAGCTCGAGGCGATCCTCGCCGACCCGGCCCGGCTGCGCGCCGTCATCGCCACCGAGATCACCGAGATCCGCGACAAGTTCGGCAACGAGCGCCGGAGCGAGATCACCCACGACCCCGGGGAGCTCGGGGTGGAGGACCTCGTGGCCGACGAGGACATCGTCGTCACGACCACCGCCGCCGGCTACATCAAGGCGGTAGCAGCCGACGCCTTCCGCACGCAGGGCCGCGGCGGACGCGGGGTCCAGGGCGCGCGCCTGAAGGAAGAAGATCTCGTCACCAACGTCGTCCACACCACCTCGCTCTCCTACCTCCTCCTGTTCTCCAACCGCGGCCGGGTGTACCGGTTGCGCGGTCACGAGATCCCGGCCAAGGAGCGGACCGCCCGGGGCACTGCCCTCGTCAACCTCCTGCCGCTGGAGCCGCGGGAGACCATCCAGGCGGTGGTGCAGACGAGGGACTTTCCCGCCGACCACTACCTCGTGTTCGCCACCGCTAGGGGCCAGGCCAAGAAGACGCCCTTCAGCGAGTACGACAAGTCCCGCCGTGAGGGCTTCATCGCCATCAACCTTCGCGACGGCGACGAGCTGGTGCGGGTCGTGCCCACCACCGGCGGCGACGATCTCTTCGCCGTGACGCGCACTGGCATGACCATCCGCTTCACCGAGGACGACGTGCGCCCGATGGGGCGGGTCGCCGCCGGGGTCCGGGGCATCCGGCTCCGGGAAGGCGACGAGGTGGTCTCGCTCGACGTCGCCCGCGACGAGGCGGACATCCTCATGGTGACCGACGCCGGCTACGGCAAGCGGACCAAGGTCGAGCGGTTCAACCGGCAGGTGCGCGGCGGCCAGGGGGTGCGCGGCATCCGGCTGACGGCCAAGCGTGGCCGGGTCGTGGCGGCGTTCATGGTGTCCCTGGACGAGGAGATCCTCCTCGTGTCGACGGGCGGTGTGGTCATCCGCACGGCGGTCCGCGAGATCGCCTCGCAGGGGAGGGACGCCACCGGGGTGCGGGTGATGAACCTCGACGACGGCCAGACTGTGGCGGCGGTGGCCCGGGTCGAGGACTCCGAGTAGAGGGAGTGGCGGGGGAGGGGTGGTAGGAGCGGTCAGCCGGCCTTGAAGGTCATGTAGTACGGCGCCGCGGGCGGTACGTACGTGCCCGCCTTCGTGGAGCCCACCGTGACGGCGGCGTGCCCGGCGACCGAGCCGGTCTCCACGGTGAGGGACTGGTGCACCGTGAAGGACTGGACGCTGCCCGGTTCGAGCATGCCGCTGAAGATCGGGGCGGACCTTGTCGGCGACGTCGCCTGCACCCACGCCGGGTAGCCGACGGCCGTGATCGTTACCGTGAACGACGAGGCGCCCACCGTGATATCGGCGCTCGTGGGTGACGTGTGGGCCGCGGTGAACGCCACCTTCGTCGTCGTCTTCGTCGTGGCGGTCGAGTGGTTGGTGCTGCTGGAGGGCGTGCTGCCCGACCGGTGCTTCCCCCCGCCGGCGGAATGGTTGTTGACGAGGATGCCGGCGACGCCGGCCAGCACGACTACCACGATGGCGATGACCACGGCCCGCAGCCAAACGGGCGGTGCGTCGTCGGGGATCCCCAGCCGCCCTCGCTCGGCCGGACTTCCCGCGCCCACCAGCACCGCCTGGGTCTCATCGCCGCCGCTGCCGTCGCCGTCGATCGCCGCGTGGCCGTCCCCGTTGGCGTGGCGCCGCACGTCGTCGATGACGACCTCGGTCGTGCCCGGGCCGCACGCCGCAGTGGCGGCACCGAAGAGGGCCCGCCGCTCCGCACCGCGCCAGCGGCCGCCGCTCTCCACCTCGGTGGGTGGGCCGGTGTCGGTGGTGCGCGTGCTCGCGACGGCCACGGTCGGGTCGCGGTCGACCGCGGGGACCACCGACGTGGGCTCTTCCGAGCTGACACCGCGCGGCGGGCGCAGCGGCCACCGCTCCATCAGCACGAGCGCCAGCTGATCCCCCGGGAGGCCGAGGAAGTCGGCGGAACGCCGGACGGCACGCAGCGCGCTGAGCGAGTCGGGGAAACGGTCGAGTGAGGCCGACTCGAGGGAACGCAGGTCACGTCCCGAGACACCGGCTGCCTGGCCAACCTCGTCGAGCCGCAGGCCCTGAGCCGTGCGGGCGCGCCGCAGCGCTCGGGCGACGTCGGCGACGTTCCACGTCGAGATATCGCCCGGATTGGCGACGAGCGCCGAGCGACGGTCACGTCCCAGGACCACCGGCTCCCCGTTCCTCCATTTCGCGTCACGGCCGCGGGCGCGTCCGTGACGCGCGCCTGGCCAGGTCACCACCAAGCGTACCCTGGGCCGTTGGTGCGCAATCCACCACCACTGCCGGCCGCCTCCGCATCGGCGCCCAGGCGGCAGCGCCGCCGGCCGGAACCCCGAACGAGTCCGGGCGACCTCCTGGGATAATGGGTGGGGGCCGTCGAGTAGCCCAGCCGGCCACCGACGCCGATCGCCGCCGGACGAGCAGCGGCGGCGAGGGACGAAGGGCACCGACATGATGACCGAGGTCGTGCTGGCGTTGGTGGCGAGCGTGTTCACCGCCAGCGCGTCCGTGCTGCAACGGCTGGCTGCGGCGCCGGCGCCGGGGGAGCTCCGGCTCAGCTGGCGCCTGGTCGTGTACCTGGTCCACCGCCCGCTGTGGTTCCTCGGGGTCCTCTGCATGATCCTCGGCCTCCTCTTCCAGCTGGCGGCGCTCCGCGTCGGCGACCTGAGCCTGGTGGAGCCGATCGTGGCTTCCGAGCTGCTGTTCGTCTTCGCCTTCCTGGCGGTGTACCACCGCGGCGGCGTGCGGCCCAGGGAGTGGATGGCCGCGGCGGGGATGGCGGGGTCGCTCGGCGGCTTCCTCTTCCTGGCGCACCCGCGGGGCGGCTCGACCACGGCGGCGAGCGCCTGGACGTGGCTCCTCGCGGGTGCGGCGTGCGGGACGGCGGCCATGATGCTGGCCATCTGCTCGCTCGCTCGGGCGCGGCACGGCGACCCGCCGTCCGCCGGCCGGCGGGCGGCCCTCCTCGGGGCTTCCGCCGGGATCGGCTGGGGTTTCGTGGCGGCCGTCGTCAAGGAGCTGAGCGTCCACCTCGGCGGTGGCCTCTCCGCCGTCTTGACCAACTGGTCGCCCTACGTCCTTCTTCTGGCCGGCGCCGGCGCCATGTTCCTCGCCTCGAACGCCTTCCAGGCCGGGCCCCTCGCCGCCTCGCAGCCCGGCCTCACCATCCTCGACCCGTTCGTCGCCGTCCTCCTGGGGGTGAGCCTGTACGGTGAGCACGTCCACCACGGGGGGCAGCACCTGGCGGGTGAGGCTGTCCTGGCCGTCGTGCTGTGCGCCAGCGTGGTCCTCCTGAGCCGGAGCCCCCTGGTCGCCGGCCGCCGGGCGGGCGCGCCGGCACACGAGCGGGCCGACGGGGTCGCGCCGCCACGATCAGGCGCGCCCCTGACCCCTCCCGTCCCGGAGCGGCCGGGCACCAGGGGCGGTGCCGGTGGGATCGGCGAGCCCCGCCTGCCGCTCCCGGGGGCGCGGGGTCCGTCCTGGCGTCGGGCCGCGGCCGGCGACGTCCCGCTGCCGGCCGGCGTCGTAGGGTCGGGCCTCAGGGTGCGGCCGGGACCGTCGGGGGGTATGTGGCTCGATGCGGGGTGGCCGCTGGTCAGCCGGCCGCCGGCGGCACGGTGCCGCCGGACCGGGAGGGCTTTAGCGGACTTCTATGGGGTCCTTCGACGGCTCTTACGAACGCACGCTGTACTGGTCCATGCGGACCCAGGCTCATCGGCCGACCGGTCCGTGGACCGAGGAGAGACCATGAACGAGGACAACGAGAGGATCTCCGGCACATCGGGGCCCACGGCCGCCTCCGGACCGCCCGGGGAGGCGCCGCCCCCCCCGGGACCGTCGGGGCCGTCGGGCGACGTTCCCGGTCCCGGGAGCGGTCCCGCCCCGTTGCTCGGCGACCCCGGACCGGGCGATCCCGGTCGTGGAACCGGTGGGCAGTGGTCCGGCGACCCCGCTCCCGAGAGGGGCCCCGGTGGACCTGCAGCGGACAACCCCCCTACCTGGCCCGGATGGCCGGCTGGTGCCGCCGCTGGCCCCCCTGGTCCCGGCTATGGCGGACCGGGGGGCTACGGGCCCTACGGCTACGGGCCCTACGGCTACGGCGGCTGGGGGGCGGGGTGGCCACCACCCCCGCAGGGCGCCTGGGGCGCCCCCGGTGGCCCAGTGGGCGCGGCCCGTCTCGGCGATCGAAAGCCGGCACGCCGCCTCGTGCTCGGCGCGGCGGCGCTGCTCACGGCGATAGCCGTGCTCCTCGGCGTGGGGATCGGCTACGCGGTCTGGAGCACAGGGACCTCGGCGAGCTCGTCGCGGACGGCGAGCCCCAGCAGCCCCTTCGGCTTCGGCACACGATCGACGACATCGACAACAGGGTCCCGATCGGGCTCGACAGGCGGGAGCTCGCGGAGCTCGGCCGCCACCGGGAGCCCGTCCAACATCTCGTCGATCGCCGGCAAGGTGGACCCCGGCCTGGTCGATGTCAACACCGTCCTCGGCTACCAGAATGGGCAGGCCGCAGGCACCGGCATGGTGCTCACCGCCAGCGGTGAGGTCCTCACCAACAACCACGTGATCGAGGGTGCGACCAAGATCAGCGTCACCGACCTCGGCAACGGGACCACCTACCCGGCCACCGTGGTGGGTTACGACCGGTCCCTCGACGTCGCCGTCATCCAGCTCGAGGGCGCGTCCGGCCTGCAGACGGTGGCCACCGATACGTCCACCACGTCGGTCGGCGAGGCAGTCGTGGGCATCGGGAACGCCGGCGGGCTGGGGGGCAAGCCGGCCACCGCCGGGGGGTCGGTCGTGGCACTCGACCAGTCGATCACAGCCAGTGACCAGGCCGACCAGACCACCGAGCACCTGACGGGACTGATCGAGACCAACGCCCGTATCGAGGCGGGGGACTCGGGCGGTCCACTCGTCAATGCCTCGGGACATGCCATCGGGATGGACACCGCGGCCTCGGCCGCCCAGGGGTTCACCTTCCACGCCGCCACAGGCAACGGGTACGCTATCCCGATCGCGACGGCCCTTTCGGCGGCCAAGCAGATCGAAGCCGGCAACGGCACTTCCTCGGTCCACATCGGCAAGACCGCTTTCCTCGGTGTCGGCGTGGCGCCGGTGGGCCAGTCGCAGAGGAGCGGCACAGGCCTCTTCCGCCCGGGTTCGGGTGGGCTGACAGCCACACCGACAGCGACATCGTCGACGCGCACCCCATCGAGTGGGCCCACATCGGGAGCCGCCGTGGTGCGGGTGGTCCCTGGGTCGCCGGCGCAGAAGGCCGGACTCTCGAGCGGCGACGTCATCACCGCCTTGGGCGGCAAGACGGTGACCTCGCCGAACTCGCTGTCCGACTCCCTCATCCCGTACCACCCGGGTGACAAGATCTCGGTGCAGTTGACCAACGGGTCGGGGCAGCAGCAGAGCGTCACAGTTCAGCTGGCGACAGGGCCGGCCGCCTGAGGCCGCCCTCCGGGCAACGCCCGACTTCCCCACGGGACCGAAGCACCAGGACGAACAACGACGGTGGGCGAGGCGGGACTTGAACCCGCACATCCTTTCGGACACAGGAACCTGAATCCTGCGCGTCTGCCAATTCCGCCACTCGCCCGAGCGACCATGCAAGAGTAGTCGACCCACTGTCGGGCCAGGGCGGCGTCGCCCATCGGTCCTGCGCCCGGTAGCATTGCCCGGACCATGGGACTCCAGCAGTTCGAGGAGCGACTCGAGCGCATTGTGGAGGGAACGTTGGCCAAGCCCTTCCGCAACAACCTGCAACCGATCGAGATCGGCCGGCGGCTGACTCGCGAGATGGACCTGCACCGCCGAGTCGGCGTGCACGGCTTGATCGCGCCCAATTCCTTCACCGTCACCCTGTCACAGGACGACGTCGAGCGCTTCGCCAACTTCATCGATGCCCTGTCGCGGGAGCTGGCGGATGCCGCCCGGGAGCACGCCCGCATCGAGGGCTACTCGTTCCTCGGTCCGGTCGACGTCCAGGTCTATGAGGGCACCCGTCTGCGGGCGGGACGGTTCGCCGTGACCGCCGAGGTGATCGAGGGTCCGGACGTCGGGGCGTTCGCCGAGGTCGTGCTGCCCGATGGGGGGCGGGTCGCCATCGGGGAGGACCCCTTCGTCATCGGCCGCCTGCCCGAGTGCGACGTCGTGCTCGGGGACCCCAACGTGAGCCGTCGCCACGCCGAGATCCGGCGCTCCGAGGAGGGCCTGGTCGTCATGGACCTCGGCTCCACCAACGGGACCCGGGTGAACGGTTCGCCGGTGCGCGAGCAGGTGCTCGAGAGCGGCGACGAGATCGATCTCGGATCGACGACGTTGGTGTTCGAGCTGTCGTGACCCGGGTGCCAGCATGACCCTCATCGCAGCGACCAACTACACGACGATCGTCCGACCGCTCCAGTGGCTGGCGGTGGCGCTCGTCTTCCTGTTCTTCCTCCGGGTCATCCGAGCAGTGTGGGTGGAGGTACGGCCGGTCGGCGCCCGGCAGGTGGGTGCACCGGGACGCGGCGGGCGCCGCGAACAGCCGCCGGCGCCGACCCGTCGCCGCGAGCGCCGGGCCTTCGGGCTCCAGGTGATCGAGCCGACGGACCGTGCGGGGCAGCGGTACGACCTCGACGAGGAGACGACGGTCGGCCGGTCGCCCGGCTGCGCCATCGCCACCACCGACGACATGTACAGCTCGACCCTCCACGCCCGGCTGTTCCGCCACGGGGACCAGCTCTGGGCTGAGGACCTCGGGTCCACCAACGGCACCTTTGTCAACTCCGAGCGCATCACGCGTCCCACCAGGCTCGGCAAGGGCGACCTGCTCCAGGTGGGAGGGACGGTGTTCGAGGTCGTCCGATGACCGTCCTCCGGTCCGGCTCGGCCACCGATGTCGGACGTGTCCGCAAGTCGAACCAGGACGTGGCCCTGGAAGAGACAGATCTCTTCGCCGTTGCCGACGGCATGGGAGGGCACGTCGGCGGTGAGGTGGCCGCCCGCGTGGCAGTGGACCAGCTGCGCGAGTCCTTCCGGCGGGACCCCTCGGTCGAGGGCCTCCGGCGCGCCGTCGCCGAGGCCAACGAAGCGGTGTGGCGCCGCAGCCAGGACCAGACCGGCCTGCGGGGCATGGGGACGACGCTCACCGCCACCGCCCTCGTGACCGAGCCCGGCGGACGCAAAGTGATCGCCCTGGCCAACGTGGGGGACTCTCGCGCCTACGTGTACACGAGGGGCCGGGCCATCCAGGTGACGGCGGACCACAGCCTGGCCGAGGAGAAGGTGCGTCAGGGCGAGCTGACCGAGGCGGAGGCGGCGATCCACCCCCACCGCCACATCCTCACCCGGGCGCTCGGCGTGTCGTCCGACGTGGACGTCGACCTGTGGGAGCTGCACCTCCACGAGGGGGACCGGGTTCTCCTCTGCAGCGACGGGCTGACCAACGAGGTCGACGACGAGAAGATCGGCGAGGCCCTTGGCTCGGTGCCGGAACCGGATGACGCCGCCCGGAAGCTGGCGGCGGCGGCGGTCGCCCACGGAGGCAACGACAACGTGACGGTGGTGGTGGTGGACGTGCTGTCGGCCGACGACCGGCTGGTGTCCTCCACCGGGAGCCGTCGCCAGCGGCACGCACGAGTTCCCCGGGTCGAGGGAGCGTCCCCGCAGTCGGCCGGGGCCGGGGCCGGGGCCACCGGGGCGGGGGCCACCGGGGCGGGGGCTGGAGCGGCTGCGGCTGCTGTCGCCGACGACGAGAAGGGCCACGGTGCGGGGGAGCGGGACGGGTCGTCCCGTGCCGCCGCCGGGAACGGCGGGGAGCAGCCGGGACAGGGACACGGGCAGGGACGGGGCTCTGGAGTCGGACGGGGGGTCGGGTCGGCCACGGCCACGGCCACGGCGGAGCGGCCCGGTGGCGCCACAGCCACGGCGCTGGCCCCGGCCACCGAGCCGGCCACCGACGACGAGGACGTCACCGGCGTGGCGCCGGCGGTCAACGGCTACGCCGACGCCGGGCCCTACCGTCCGATGCTCGGCCCCGTCGCCCAGGCACAACGCCGGCGGGAGCGGCGCAAGCAACGCCGGCGCGAACGCCGCAGCGGCGGCCGGTGGCTTACGGTGCGGGTCGTGCTCTTCGGGATCCTGCTGCTGGCGGTGGCGGCCGCCGGCTACGCCTTCGTCCGCTGGTACGCCAACGACAACTGGTACGTCGCCCTCGACGGCAACAACCTGGCCGTCTACCGGGGGCGCTCCGGCGGGTTCCTGGGGTTCCCCCCGAAGCTCGTCGACCGGACGACCGTGACCAGGTCGGAGGTCGTCCCGACCCGCCTGCGGGCGCTCGAGGCCGAGGTCCAGGAGCCGACCCTGGCTGCGGCCAAGCGGTACGTGCGCAACCTGCACCAGGAGTTCGTCTCGACCCAGCAGCTGCGCAACGGCGTGAGGACCGCCCCGTCGACCGCCCCGTCCGGTGGGGCCGGCTAGATGGGACGCCGCATCCGGTGGCTCGGCATCGTGCTGGTGGTGTGCTTCGCCGCGGTCGTCGCCCAGCTGGTCAACCTCCAGATGCGCGAGGCCTCGGCCCTCGACGCCTCGACAAAGAACCCTCGCAACGCCATCGCCAACCTCGACAACTACCGGGGCAACATCCTGGCGGCCGACGGCAGCACGGTGCTGGCCAAGTCGGTCCCCAACCCCCCGAGCAAGACAGGCGGGAAGAAGTACTACCGGACATATCCCGGCGGCTTCCTCTACTCGGGCATTGTCGGCTACGACTCCCTCTTCTACGGCGCTGCAGCAGGGGTCGAGAACGTCTACAACACACAGCTCTCACTCCACGCCCAGTCGGCCAAAACGCTGGGCCAGCTGCTCCAGCCTCCGCCGAAGACCGCCGACGACGTCACCCTCACCATCCAGCCCACACTGATGCAGGCCGCCTACCACGCCGTGTCCACGATCCGAGGACCGAACCAGGATGCCGCCATCGAGGTGATGAACCCCAAGACAGGGGCCATCCTGGCCCAGTACTCGAACCCGAGCTTCGACCCCAACGCCCTGGCCCAGCCGACAGTCGCCAAGGAGCAGGCCGCCCACAAGGCCGACTACACAACCAAGGATGCCGAGACATTCGTCCCGGGCGAGCCGATGGCGACCTTCGACCGCTTCCCGCCGGGGTCGACCTACAAGGTGGTCACCACCGCCGCCGTGTACAACCTGAAGCCCACACTGGCGAGCTTCACCTGGGGCCCGGGCAAATGTACCGGGAAGGGCGCCATCCCCGGCACCAAGACAACGTTCAAGATCTGCAACGACGCCGGCACAGCGACCAACGCCTCTGCCTGCGGCGGCACAATCCGGGTGATGCTGCCCGAGTCCTGCGACCCGGGCTACGTCATGCTCGGCCTGGCCGTCGGGGGGACAGCCATGGCCAAGCAGGCAGACCTGCTCGGGGTCAACTCGACCCCGCCGGTCGACCTGACCGGGGTGAACCCGTCGCACTCCCCCTCGGCGGCGCAGTTCACGACAGCCCCCAAAGCCGGGTACGTCGGGCGGGGGGGTCTGGCCCTGGCGGCGTTCGGCCAGGGCACAGTGAGCCTCACCGCCCTCCAGAACGTGATGAACGCGTCGGCCGTCGCCAACACAGGGGCCGAGATGACCCCGCACGTGATGTCCCAGATCCGCAACGCCCAGGGCGGGCTGGTCGAGCAGTACGAGCCGAAGCTGTACAAGCAGGCGATGAGCGCCCAGGCCGCCCAGAAGGTCAAGACACTGATGTACCTGGTGGCCAACACATCGATCGGCACCGCCTACGGCGTCTTCCCCCGGACAGAGCAGGTGGCGGCCAAGACCGGCACCGCCCAGATCACAACGACACCGAACACAAGGTCCAAGGCGTTCATCGACGACTGGATGATCGCCTTCGCCCCCGCCACCAACCCGACGGTCGCCGTGGCCGTGGTGGTGCCCCACCAGGGCCTCAGCACCTACGGCGCGACAACCGCCGGGCCCCTCGCCCAGCAGATGATCGCCGCCACCCTGGCCGAACAGCGGGCCCACGGCGTCACCCCCTCCACCTCCCCGATCACCACCACCCCGCTCCCGACCACGACCACCACCACCACGGCCCAGGCAGCCGTCGCCCCGGTCGGGACCACCACCACGACGACCAGCACCACGACCACCGTGCCCTCCTCGACCACGACGACCACGACGACCACTCCGACCCCCACGACCACCACGACGACGGCGGCGGCGCCGTCCCCGGCGGCGTCGTCGGCGGTGACAGGCGCCTCGCCGGCGACCGCGGGTGCCGCCCCGTCCGCCCGGGTCACCGCCGCCTCCCGCCCGCCCCGCCATGCTGGGTCTTCGCCGTGACCCCGCCCGTCGCCACCACGACCGCCGCCCCGCTCACGACCGCCGTTCGCCGACCCCTGCTCCCGCCGCGCCTGGTCCCGGGCTCGGATGCCCTGGTGGGGGGCTCGGCCGTGCCTGTGCGGCCTAGGCTCTGACGCCGATGCAGCCGGTCGAGACACAGCGCGTCTTCTCCGACCGCTACGAGCTGACGCACCAGGTCGCCCGGGGCGGCATGGCGCAGGTGTACCGCGCCCGGGACCGGTTGCTCGACCGCCCGGTGGCCCTCAAGGTGCTCTACCCGGAGCTGTCGGTCGACCGCGCCTTCGTCGAGCGGTTCCGGCGGGAGGCAATGGCGGCCGCCAACCTGTCGCACCCCAATATCGTCCCGGTCTTCGACTGGGGCGAGGACGCCGGCACGTACTTCATCGTGATGGAGTACGTCGACGGCAACCCGCTCTCGGCCGTGCTCCGCAACGGGGGCCCGATGCCGCCTCGCCGGGTGGCCGAGATCGGGGCCCGGGTGGCCGACGCCCTCTCCTACGCCCACCGCCACGGGGTCGTGCACCGGGACGTCAAGCCGGGCAACGTGCTCATCACCGACGACGGCCAGGTGAAGGTGACCGACTTCGGCATCGCCCGGGCCATCAACACCGAGGAGTCCCTCACCCAGACCGGGGCGGTGATGGGGACGGCCACCTACTTCTCGCCCGAGCAGGCCGAGGGCGTCGGGGTGGACGCCCGCAGCGACATCTACTCGCTCGGCGTGGTCATGTACGAGATGGTGGCCGGCCGGCCGCCGTTCCTGGGCGAGACCCCGGTCTCCATCGCCTCCAAGCACGTGCGGGACCACCCGCCGCTCCTCCGGGACCTCAACCCGGCCGTGCCGCCGGCGCTCGAGGCGGTGATCGCCAAGGCCATGGTCAAGTCCGCCGACCAGCGCTACCAGACGGCGGACGAGCTCAAGACCGACCTGCTGCACTTCGTCGAGGGGCGCCCGGTGTCGGCCGGCGACGCCCTGGACACGGCCGCGGTGGCGGCAACTGCCGCAGTCGGCGCGGTGGACAGCACCCAGGCGGTGCTCCTCGGCGACGGTGCCGCGGCGCGGGCGGCGGCCGATGCCCGGAGGGCCGAGGCGGCGGCCCGCCGCACCCGCACCCGACGGCTGTGGGTGCTGCTCGGGGTGCTCCTGGCCGTCCTCGCCGTCGTGCTCATCGTCCTCGCCAAGCAGCTGGGCTGGTTCGGCGGCGGCCTCTCCATGCCCGACGTCGTCAACAAGACCCAGGCGCAGGCGACCCGGACACTCCAGACCCACGGGCTCACGGTCGGCGCCACCGACCCCCGGCAGAGCGCCAAGCCCCAGGGGATCGTCGTGGCCACCACGCCCTCGTCGGGCCAGACGGTCACAAAGGGCGACGTCGTGACCCTCTACGTCAGCACGGGGCCGCAGAAGGTCACAGTGCCCAAGGTCACCGGCACACAGTTCTCCACAGCGGTTGCCGCCCTCACAAAGGTCGGGCTCAATGCCAAGGAGCACCAGGTTCCGTCTACAAAGGCCAACGGCCAGGTGATCAAGCAGACGCCGTCGGCTGGCGCCAACGTCAAGGCGGGGAGGACGGTCACCCTGACAGTCTCGAGCCAGAGCTCGGTGTCGGTCCCCACAGTACTCGGCAAGAGCCAGGCCCAGGCGGGCGGCATCCTCGGGGGCTCCCAGCTCACAGTGGTCACCACCCCGTCGCACTGCTCGAACACATACAAGTCCGGGTTCGTCGCCTCGCAGACACCGACCCCCGGCAAGCAGGTGGCACCCAAGACGCCCGTCAACCTGACCATCTCGAGCGGGCCGTGCTCGGCGGTGGTGCCAAGCGTCACCCAGCAGCCACCGAAGACAGCCGAGTCGACACTGGCCAGCAAGGGATTCTCCAACGTGACGTCCGCCAGCACTGCGTCGTGCGACCCGGCCACAGACGGCAAGGTCGTCACCCAGTCGCCCAACGGCGGGACGTCGTCGGCGACCGGCACCCCGGTGACCATCACCGTGTGCAACGCCCCGCCGCCCACCACCACGACGACGACCACCACCACCACGACGACGACGGCGCCCTCGGCGACGTCGTCCGCGACCAAGGGACCGGCCTCTCCGGCGGGCGCCGGGCCCGAGTCGCGGGGCAAGGGGACGACGGGTCCCGGTCCCGGAGGCTGACCGGGGGACCGATCGGCCAGGGCGGCCCTAGCGGGGGACCGGCGGGGCGAGACCGGCGAGGAAGTTGCCGAGGAGGCTCGGACCCGACGGGGTGAGGATCGACTCGGGGTGGAACTGGACCCCTTCGACGGCGAGGCGGCGGTGGCGCAGGCCCATGACGACGCCGTCGGCCGTGGTCGCGGTGACCTCCAGCACGTCGGGCACGGTCGTCGGTGTGACGACGAGCGAGTGGTAGCGGGTGGCGACGAACGGGTCGGGCAGCCCGGCGAATATCCCGGTCCCCTGGTGGTGCACCTCGGACGTCTTGCCGTGCATCAGCGTGGGAGCCTGCACCACGGCGCCGCCGAACGCCTGGCCGACAGCCTGGTGGCCCAGGCACACGCCGAGGATCGGGATCTCGCCGGCGAGCTCGCGCACGACCGCCAGGGTGACGCCGGCCCCGTCGGGGCGGCCTGGGCCGGGCGAGAGGAGCACGGCGTCGGGAGCTGCCCGGCGGATGCCGTCGACGTCGATGGCGTCGTGCCGGTGGACGACGGGGTCGGCGCCCAGCTCGCCCAGCTCCTGGACGAGGTTGTAGACGAAGGAATCGTAGTTGTCGACGACGAGCACCCGGGTCGCCATCGGCCGAGCGTACCCGAGGCGTTGTCACGGCCCCAGCGGTCTATCCTCGGGTTCCATGGCGAAGGGGCACACCGGGCCGGGCCGGGCTCAGCGCAAGGGCACCTCCGCGGCCGGCCGCACCACGGTGAAGGCCACCACCCGGGTCGGCCGCTACACCTCGCCCGAGGAGAGCGGGCGGTACACGCCGCCGGTGCCCCGCGGGGTCCGGCACAGCCCTCGCTGGTACGGCGTGCTGGTGCTCGGACTCATGATCCTGGGTGTGCTCGCCATCCTGCTCAACTACCTGACGATCCTCCCGGGCGGGGTGTCGGCCTGGTACCTGGTGGGGGGGCTGGTCGCCATCTTCGTAGGTTTCCTCATGGCGACCCGGTACCGGTGATCGCGCGGTGAGCGACTTCGCCCAGCAGGAGCGCCGGGCCCTCTGCGACCTCTTCAGCGAGGTCGGTCCCGACGCGCCGACGTTGTGCGAGGGCTGGCGCACGGCCGACCTGGCCGCGCACCTGGTCGTCCGGGAGCGCCGGCCCGACGCCGCCGGAGGCATCCTCTTCCCGCCCCTGGCCGGCTACCTCGACCGGGTCCAGCGGTCGGTGCGGGACGGCCGGCCGTGGCGCGATCTCGTGGCCAGGGTCCAGGCCGGGCCGCCGGTGCCGCTCCGCTGGGTGGACGAGCCGTTCAACACGGCCGAGCTCTTCGTCCACCACGAGGACGTCCGCCGCGCCGCCGCCGGGTGGGAGCCCCGGACGCTCCCACCGGGGCTCGAACGGGCCCTATGGTCCCGCGTCCGGTTCCTCGCGCGGCCCGCCGGCCGCAAGGCTGGCGTCGGGCTGGTGGTCGAGGCCCCCGGCTTCGGCCAGGTCAGCGCCCGTCACGGTCCGCCCTCGGCCACCCTGTCGGGTCCGCCGGGCGAGCTGGTGCTCTACCTGTTCGGGCGCAAGGACGTCGCCCGGGTGGGGCTGACCGGCGACCCCTCGGCGATCGAGAAGGTGGCCGGGGCCGACGTCGGCCTGTGAGCCGGGCGCTCGCGCCAACGGCGCCCGGTTCGTCGTCCGGGGGGGCCCTGCGCCCGCCCGGCGACTGCGCTACGCCTCGGCGGTGCCAGGGGCAGTGAGGCCAGGACCCTCCCCGAGGGTCTCGCCGGCCGTCCCCACGTCGAGCATCGCCCGGAGCCGCACGACGACGCGGTGCTCGATGATGAAGGCCATGAGCGGTAGGAAGCCGGCGGCGATCATGGCGACCATCTGGGGGAGGGTGAAGCGGGCCCGCCGGGCCAGGTCCACCGCGGTGAGCAGGTACACGATGTAGAGGAACCCGTGGATCGGCCCGACGACGTTGTCGATCTGGGGGACTGTGGCGCCGTACTGGAGCGGCACGCCCAGGACCACGAGGACGAGCAGACCGACGCCGACGACGTAGGCCATCACCCGGTACCGGACGATGGCACCCGACAGCCCTTCGAGCGGGTTCTCGACGTCGCCCGGGCGGGCATAGCCGGGCGCCAGCCGGCTCGCCAGCCGCCGCACGCGGTCCCCGCTCACCGGCTCCTCCACGACTTGGGCCCCTGGGTGGCCAGATCGGCCAGCCGATCGTTGTAGGCGGCGAGCGCGTCGTCCTCCTGGTCCCGGCGGCGCACCGGCGCGGTCGCGCCCATCCCGGACCCAACAGCGCCGGTGCTCGCCGCCGCGTCGGCTTGGACCGCCTGGAGGCGGGCCTGGGCCTGGCGCCCGACCGTCGACGGGTCGGTGTGGACGAGGCCCCACCAGCCCCACGCGCCGACGACGGCGAACGCCGGCCACTCGATCGAGTACAGGTAGCTCAGGGTGTTGCCCCCGAACGCCCGGTGGACCTGCCACCAGAAGGCGAGGAGGCACAGGGGCGCCCAGACGAGAAGTGAGAGGTGGAGCAGCACCGCTCGTCGGGACAGCCACCGCTGGCGCACGACGCCGAGCCTAACGACTCGCCCGCCGACCACCGCCGCGCCCCCGAGCCCGGAAGGTCGGCCGGCCGGGAGCCCGGAAGGTCGGCCGGTCAGCCGAGCCGTTCGATGACGGTGGCATTGGCCAGCCCGCCGCCCTCGCACATCGTGAGGAGGCCCCAGCGGCCACCGGTGCGCTCCAGCTCGTGGACGAGGGTGGTCATGAGCTTGGCCCCCGAGGCCCCGAGCGGGTGGCCGAGGGCGATGGCGCCGCCGTTGACGTTGACCTTGGCCATGTCGGGGTGGAGCTCCTTCTCCCACGCGAGCGGGACGGAAGCGAAGGCCTCGTTGATCTCCACCAGGTCGATGTCGTCGATCGTCAACTTGGCCCGCTCGAGCACGGCACGCGTCGCCGGGATGGGCCCGGTGAGCATCGTCACCGGGTCTACCCCGGCCACGGCGAAGGCGTGGAACCGGACGCGGGGGGTGTAGCCGAGGGCGTGGGCCTTCTCCTCGCTCATGACGAGCACGGCCGCCGCCCCGTCGGTGATCTGGGAGGAGTTGCCGGCGGTGATCATGCCGCCCTCCTTGAAGGCGGGCTTGAGCTTGGCCAGCACCTCGACGGAGGTGCCGGGCCGGATGCCCTCGTCCGCCGACAGCAGCTCGCCGGTGTCGTCGCCCTCGCCGTCGCGCACCGGCACCGGCACGATCTCCCGCTCGAACCTACCCTCGTCCGTGGCCCGGGCAGCCTTCTCGTGGCTCCCCGCAGAGAAGGCGTCGAGGTCCCGGCGGGAGAGCCCCCACCGCTCGGCGATCATCTCGGCGCCGATCCCCTGGTTGACGAGCCCGCCCTGCTCGGCGTAGCGGGCCACCACCCGGGGACCGAAGGGCATGCCGAGGTCGCGCACGATCGAGGAGCCCATCGGGGTCCGGGTCATGCCCTCGATGCCGGCGGCCACCACCACGTCGTAGGCCCCGGCCATGACGCCCTGGGCGGCGAAGTGGAGCGCCTGCTGGGAGGAGCCGCACTGCCGGTCCACGGTGGTGGCCGGGACCGACTCGGGCCAGCCGGCGGCGAGCACGGCGTTGCGACCGACGTTGAGGGACTGCTCGGACACCTGCATCACGCAGCCGGTGATGACGTCGTCGACCAGCGCCGGGTCGAGGTCGTTGCGCTCCTGGAGGGCCTTGAGCGGCTCGGAGGCGAGGTCGACGGCGTGCCAGTTCTCGAGCTTGCCGTTACGCCGGCCCCCGGCGGTCCGCACGGCGTCGACGATGACAGCGGTGGTCATGGTGGTCCTCCTCTGGGGCCGGTCCGAGCCGGTGGTGCGCGATCCCATGCTACCGGCGGCCCGTCAGCGGTAACCTGGCCGGCCGTGGCGTCGACCGAGGACAGCGCGGCGGGGCCGCCGGCCCCGG
>JBOGGF010000365.1:0-1590 GCA_050743965.1 Acidimicrobiales bacterium | reverse complement strand
CGCGACTGGACATCGGCTCGGCAGGCCCGCAGCAACGTGTTCTGGGCGGCAGCCAGAGCCGCTGTCGTCATGTGACCAACGAGCCCACGTGCCGATACGGGGATCGGCTTGCGGTGGCGAAGATGCGGCGGTCTCGACGATGTTGGGGGGCTCACGTCACAGAGGTCGGTCTATGCCGGTCTCAATGCATTTCGGACGGCGGGATAGCCGTCTCTAGGATCGGGGATACGAAGAGGGTCTCGTCGTTGCAGACGGCGAAGGTCGATTGGGACGAGGTCAGTGCGCGGCTAGCTCCGGGAGGAGTGACGAGTATCGATTGACCCCGCACCGGACATGGCGGCGTGTTCGGATCCGCGTTGACGCCGACGAAGAACCCCACACTGTGACCGGGTTCGATGATGACGGTGGTTACTGGCGCAGTCTTTACACCCCATGGCCCGACTCTGCTTGCGTGGACGCTGGCCGCGACGTGATGACCATGGGTGGTGAAGGCGACGCGTGGGTGGCCGTGCAGCGAACATGGTTGATCGCCGGCGTTCTCCAGCGTCCACAAGTCCGCGTAGTGGAACGTTCCGGCCGTCATGGAGGCGCGGGTCAAGCGCAGTTGGGCGACACGGCATTCGCCTACGCTGCCGACCGGTGCGGAGTGACCGTAAGCCTGGGTGACCTCCAGCGTCGACGCCTTGCCCTTGGCGAGGCAGCCGGGCACATAGTCGTAGTCGGGGGGGCCGTTGAATGGCCCGCGCACCGTGCCCGCGGACCCGGGCAGGGTTACCGCGATGGTGAGAGGTCCGGGCCGGTCGTGGCACCAGTTGCTCCAGTACAGCGTGAGCACCGCGGTGCCGCCCCGTGCGGCGAGGGCGACCGCTCGCAAGTTCAGGTGTGGCGCAGGAGTCTGCTGCCGGATCGGTAGGGCCGTGCCGTCCGCTCGCAGGATGCTGACCCGGGGCAGCCCGGTGAGAAAGCACGCGGCGGGACTGGTGTTGGTGACAACGATGTCGGCATGTGCACCGGTGTTCTCGCCTTGGCGACCGCCGCGCACGCGCAGAGCCTCCGCCCGGCATCCGTCCGGCGACGCCTTGCCGACTGGACTGCCCTTCGTCGCGGCAGCGGTCGAAACTGATGGCACCGCCGCCGCAGGGGTCGTGTCGACAGCGGGAGACGAAGCAGCGCATCCGGAAGCGACCAGGATGGCGAGAACGCCCTCCACCGCCACCACCAGGCGGAATCGGTTGACCATACCTAGGAGACGTGTTCGGCGGCGCGCGAGTTGGGTACACGCATCCCGTGGTCCCGCCGGATCACGCCTCAGCAGTCGCATCTCGTCTTCGTAGTCTCCTCACAACGGCCCGCGGCCCCCTTCCAAGATGGTACGGCGGGATCTCGGCATTTGGGGCGCGGTGGGCGAAGTGGGTGCCACGCGCATGCTGCCCGCCCTTCATCTACAGCGACAGTGCAGTTGGGTCGCATACTGGGATTTGAGCAACGGATCGTGGTCCGTGAGGAGCTGCCACCATGTTCGATAGATTCACCGACGCTGCCACTCGCGTAGTCGTCTTGGCGCTCGATGAAGCCCGCACGCTCAACCAC
>JBOGGF010000364.1:0-1608 GCA_050743965.1 Acidimicrobiales bacterium | reverse complement strand
GCGACGCCTTCGAGATGCTCGGCGGGTTCCCCGAGATTGCCATCATGGAGGACCTCGAGCTCTCCCGGCGTCTCGCTCGCCTCGGCCGCCTCGTCGTGCTTCCCGCCACGTCGACGGCGTCGTCTCGCCGGCTCGTCGAACATGGCACCTGGTCGATGATCGTCTTTATGCAAGTGCTCAAGGGGTGCTACTTCCTTGGTGTCGCACCCGAGACGATCTGCCGTCTCTACCGCGCGGGGCCGCCCTGGAAGCGGCCACCGAAGCAGACCCGGCGCCGACAGCCGGGTCAGAGACCCACGAGGCCGGCGGTCCCGGTGTGGCGAAACCGGGAAGTCGCCGTATCTCGGCCCCGCATCGAGCCGACCCGGCCGGAGTCGGATGTAGCCGACCGGGCTCGCGTCTCCGAAGAGGCCCGATGACCCGCCCCGGACGCCCGACGATGCCACTGCACACGCCAAAGAGGAGACACCGTTGACCAGACCGCTCACCCAAGCCGAGGTCGGTGCGCGCCTCGACCGGCTGCGATGGAGCCCCCTGCATACGACCATCTTGGTGGCGCTCGGCGCCGGGTGGCTGTTCGACTCGTTCGAGGTGCAGATGTTCTCGAACGCCGTCGGCCCGCTCGGCGACCACTTCGGCGCCAGCGTGTTCGAGCGCGACGCCATCCTGGCGGTGTGGCTGGGGGGGATCTTGATCGGCGCGCTGGCCGGCGGGCACCTCGCCGACCGCTTCGGTCGCCGGCGCCTCTTCGTCGGGACCCTGCTCTGGTATGCCGGCTTCACGGTACTCACCGGGCTCAGCCCGGACCTCGGCGCCGTCTACGTGCTGCGCTTCCTGGCTGCGCTCGGGGTCGGCGCCGAGTACGCCATCGTCAACGCGGCGATCGCCGAGCTGATCCCCGCCCGGGTCCGCGGCAAGGCCAACGCCGTCGTCATGAACTTCTGGCCCGCCGGGGCGATCCTCGCTGGACTGCTCGCCTACCTGGTCCTCGACACCTTCGCTGTCGGGGCTGCCGCCTCCTGGCGCTACTTGTTCGTCTTCGGGGGCGTCGTCGCGCTGGTGGTGCTGGTCTTTCGCCGGCGGATCCCCGAATCACCTCGGTGGCTCGTCGCCCGAGGTTGCCATGACGAAGCCGAAAAGATCCTCGCCACCCTGGAGGCCCGAACCGGCCGCCGCCCTGCGCTCTCGCACTCTCCCGCCGTCGCTTCATCCGATGCGGGGCTCCGCCAGGGGCTCGGCGAGCTCCTCCGGCACCACCGAGGACGGCTCGCCCTGGGGGCGCTGCTCGACCTCGCCGAGGCCTTTGGCTACTACGGGATCTTCGCCCTCTTGTCGGTAGTCGTCTTGCACCAGGTTCACATCTCCGACCGGGCGATCCCGTTCTTCTACATCATCGGCAACGTTGGCGGCCTCATCGGCGGGCTGTCCATGGCGGCCGTGTTCGACCGGGTCGGGCACCGCCTGACCGTCGGCGTCACCTATTTGGCCGCGGCGGGGGGGATCGGCCTGCTCGCCCTCGCCACCGCCAGCCGCAGCGCCGTACTCGTGACGGTCGCCTTCGTCGTCGCCAACGCTGCGGGCACCGCCGCGTGGACCTCCGCGTATCCC
>JBOGGF010000363.1:0-15458 GCA_050743965.1 Acidimicrobiales bacterium | reverse complement strand
CTTTTATGTGCGTGAGGTGTTCGGATGCGCCTCAGCAGGGCGGGTGCGGGGCCGGCGTCTGGCTCTGAGCCTGATGCCCTCAAGCCTGTCCGCTTCATCCTTCTGCGCCTTGTGGCTGGGGCAGATGCCAGCCAGGTTGTCGTCGTCATGTGTGCCACCACGCGCCACTGGTACGAGGTGGTCAACGGACGTGGCCCGCTCGGTGCAGCCCGGGACGTAGCAGCGGTGACCATCACGCTCAAGGATGCGACGGCGTAGGGACTGCCAGTTACTGGGCTGTCGGTACCCGCTACCACGAACCATGTCAGCCCACCCCTCCAAGAGAGGGCAGCAGATCATCCGCCGTCCATTTGACTTCATTGCCGCGGACGGAGTTGCACCACCGATGCGCGAGCCGCAGATTGCTCGGCGAGTGGTCGGGTTGCCCTGCCCATGACTGACAGACGATGTGATCGAGAGACGCCGACCACATGTCGTTAGGTGGGAGTGCCGAGTCCACGGGGTCAAGGCAGAGCTGGCAGACCCAGCCGTCACGCTCATAGATGGCACCACGAGCAGCCTTTGAGATGTGGAAACCAGTCCGCGCCCCAGCCCTTGCGAGCATGGCTCGGCGCTCAGCGTTTGCCTGCTTGATCTGTTCACGCACGGCGGGCATGCAGTCCGGGCAGTGCGGCCGAACCTTCTTGACGAACGTGTACCAGACGTACTCGTGGCCGCACTTCGCGACGCGCGTGACAAGGCTAGACTTGGGCATGTCGAACTCCTCAGTAGTTCGGCCACGACCCCGGGCGGTTACCGCCGTCGCGGGGTCACTCTCTTGAGTTGTAGGTGTCAGCCAACCTGGTCGGCGAACCCACGGCTCACCGCTTCGTCGGCGGACAGCCAGCGTTCCTGCCGTTCGATCCAGTCGAAGATCTCGTCGGCCGTCATTGTCTCGGTTGCGGCGCTGAATACCGCACGGTCGGCGTAGACGGCACAGGTCTGCCGGGTCAACGACTCGGCCAGGTCGGCGGTGTCCTTGATGTCGGACGCCTTGCCGATACTGCCCGTGCTCACCTCGTGGAGGTGGAGGCGTGAGTGTCGGCCGATGATGCGGGTGTCGCCCATCTGCGCGAGCACGCCGGCCATGGATGCGGCCATGCCTGCGATGACGGTGGTGACGTATGAGCCGGTGGCCTTGATGTCGTTGAGGCAGTCCATCAGGTCGAGGCCGTCGAACACTGACCCGCCGCCGGAGTTGATGACGATGCGTACGTCGCGGCCGGGGTGCAGCCGTGACCACTGGGTCAGGGTGCGGCGCAGCTTGGCGACGGAGGCCGTAGAGACGCCATCGTTGAAGTAGTAGGCGCCGTTCATGGTGTCGCTGGCCAGGTACTCGGCCTCTTCGCGTTCGGTCTGCTGACGCTTCAGGTCGGCCTCGATGAGCTCGACCCGCTTGAGTGCGGCGTCGAGCTCGGCGGCTTCGGCTTCGGCGTGGAGCTTGCGTGTCTCGGCCTCGAGCTTGGCGGCCCGGCTGGTCTCCTCGGTCATGGCAACCTCCGGGCTAGTGGCTACATGCTGGGCAGCAGGGCTGGCGCTCCATCTCGCGGACGCCTTGGCAGTAGACGCGGATAAGGTTGCAGTCGTCGCACCGCTCGAGGGCCGGGTGGTCTGCCATCAGACGCCCCTCACGATGGACATCCGCTCAGGCTCGATGGACAGCCGGGAGTAGCCGCCGCACTTGGGGCACTTCCGCATCGAGTAGGTGAGCACGTTGGCGACGTACCTGCGGCCGGTCGGCTTGGTCTCCGAGCCGCACCGGTTGCAGGTGGTGAGGCTGTCGGCGCCGTCGACGAACAGGGCCGGGTGGTTCTTGATGTGCGGCCTGAGGAAGTCGTACAACCCCTGGGTTGCGATCACGTCGCCGGCGCAGTAGTCGACGAGCCGCTGCCGGTCCTCTTCGGACTTCTCCGTGACCGCCCGCTCCATGGCCTCGCGGTCGTACCGGTCGGTCTTGGCGGGGATGCCCACGATCTGGCAGAAGGCGTCGAGGGACTTGAACGGCGCCCCGGACTTGAACTCGCGGCGCAGCACCTTCAGCGTGTCGACCGTCTTGAACGGCGGCAGCGGCGGCAGTCCGGCCTCGATGTGAAGGTCGCCCTTCAGCCAGGGCACGTCGGCGTTGTCGACGTAGTGGCCGACGATGATGTCGGCCTGCGACATGAGGCGGTGTACGCGGCGCAGGAACGCCCGCCGGCCGCCCTTGTCCCATTCGGCGAGGCGGATCACGTCCGGGGAGTCGTACCATTTGGCGCACACGATGGTGGTGCGTGGCTGCCGTACGACGCTCTCGTAGTGGACGTACCGGTTCTTGAGGTCGCCACGGTCCCAGTAGAACTGCTGCGTGATGCCAGCGAGCCGCTCGACATCGAGGATGAGGATGCGGTTGCGTGCGGCCGGCTCGATGGCGACCTGCGCGACCCGCGTTGCGAGGCTCACGCGACACACCTGCACTTGCCGCCACGGTGCCGGTTTATAGATTGCCGACCTACCGAGTAGCCCTCGGCGCGTAGCGCGTCGTAGATCTGTACGGCGTTCCACCCCAGGTCGTACAGGATGGCGTTGAGCGCGTCACGCTCGGCACCGTCGATCTGCTCGAGCAGGGCACCGACCGAGCACGGGAGCCCGTGGATCGGTGCCGGCGCCGGCTTGGTGATGCGTTCGGCTAATGCCATGTGCGACTCCTCTAAGCGCGCCACCCGACTCTCGTGGTGTGGCTGACTCGATGGGGTTGCTACTGGTCCTGCCGCCTCATACGTGGCAGGGGGTTTCTCGCACCGCGCTCGCCTGCCCGTTGCCGCATTTGGCCGTTGGGGGCACAGGGGTTGGTGCGAAGCTATTCGGCCCCGAGGACGATGCACTCGGGGATGGGGAAGCACTCCGGGTCGGCGTGCCAGTGGCGGCCACACTCGGAACAGTGGGCGCCCTCGGGCAGCCAGTCGGGCGTGGCCTGCGGGTCGTTGGGCTGCTTCACCGGGCCACCTCCCACATGTCGAGCAACGCGTCGATGAACGACCGCAGCCGCTCCCGGCGCAACGCGTCGGTCTCGCCGTGCATGCTGCGCTTGGCGTGGCCGATGGCTTCCTCGATGTCGGCGCGGGGCGTGTCGGCGTCGATGACCTGGATGGCGAGGCGGCTAGTCGTCATCGTCGCCGCCGCCGAGCTGGTCGCACGCGGCGGCCAGGGCCTGCTCGAAGGCGTTCACCGCCGTTTTGCGAGCCTCGTCCACGCAGTCGGGGTAGGAGTCGTCGACCTCGACCTCGACGCCGATAGTGTCGCCGTCCGAGAAGGTGTACGCGAGGGAGACGGTTGCCATGTCCCGTTACTCCTCGTCGTGGTCACAGGCGGGCGGTTCCACGGGCAGCCGTGTCAGGCACCAGCGGCACACCGGGACACCGTCAGGCACCTGCGAGAACTCAGGGCCGCCGCTCATGCGATCTTCCCGAACCGCGGACAGGCAACCTTCTTGGCCACTTCGGGGTCGTTGATGCCCATGCAGTGGTCGCACCAGGAGAGGTGGGAGGCCATCGCTTCGAATACGGGGTGTGTGGTGTGGCGGGTGGCGAGTTCGGCTGCGAGGTTGGCGAGCTCGTCGGGGTGGTCGGCCGAGAAGCCGTATGAGTCGAGGATGATGCGGAATCCGGGGCAGGTGAGTGGCCGACTCTGAGTCACAGACGCTCCAGTCCAAGGGGGGGGCAACATGGAACCCCACGGGCCTTCCTCTTCACATGCTTGGCAGAGTGGCGGCGCGAAGGGGAGTGGGGACGTCCGCGGCTGCGGCATCGGTGACAGGCACTCGATGCACTCGCATGCAGTTGCGGGCTGATTCCTCACATAGGCTCGGCGCATTAATTACGCCGATGTTATTCGATGACGAACCTGCCGTCCGGGAACCAGTCGAAAGGGCTGGGTCGGCTGTGCCGCCTGACTCCAGGGCGCGGAGCGTATGCCTTGTGTCTGAGCTCGATGTGCCGCCAGCGGGCACAGCCGCCCGGTGTCGGGGAGTCCTCGTCTCGGCACACCTTCCGGGGGCGGCCAGGTCCCGGTGGTCTTGGCGGCAGCGGCGACGAACACACGAGACACCGCACCGCGGTCACAGAATCGCCTCTCTGGGCGGTTGTGTCGTCACGGTGGCCCGTGGGTCCACCCCCATCCTGTTCGGCGCCCAGCGGGCGATTTTGTGCGCCTGGGGAGGGTTCCTGGGTCTCCAGATGCTCGGACAGGTCCACGATGGCGGTCAGGTCGCGGGCGACCTTGACGACGGCGGTCACCCGTGGGGCGGTTGGCTCGGTCATGAGGGCTCCTCAGGGTTCGATGCTGTCGGCGGGGTCATGGGCGGGGCAGGGGCACCGGTCGCAGGCCGTAAAGCGATGTCCGCAGTGCTCGCAGTGCGGGCAGGGCATGTCACGGGACAGCGGGATCATGCGGGCTCCTCGTCTGCGAGCAGGTCGAACAGTCCGCCGTCATCGCCGGTCGCCTTGACGGCTGCCACGGGGTCACGGCGACGGTTGACCCGTTGGACGATCAGCGGCAGGTAGTCGGCCTCACGTTCGACGGCGACGCACCGGAAGCCCTCGAGGATGCACGCCTCGACGGTGGTCCCGGCGCCCGCGAAAGGTTCTAGGACGGTGCCGCCGGGTGGGGTGACGAGCCGGACGAGCCAGCGCATGAGGGCGAGGGGCTTGACGGTGGGGTGTGCGATGCCGTCGACGCGAGGCCGCTCGGATGCATCGGCCTTGGCGACGTAGAAGAACCTCGACGCGCCGCCGGTGTCGTCATGGCCGGTGCGCTCGACGGGCCTGTAGGTGCCGCCGACGTATTCATCCTGCCAGCCGGCCACACCACCCGACTTGCTGACACTCTCCCCGCTCATCTCATCCAGCGCGGCGGCCTGGGACTCGTCGAGCAGCACGTTCGCGGGCCACCTACCGGCTGCGTGCGGCTCGTAGGGCGTGACCTCTGCGAACTCGCCAAGTGGGACCGTCGTGTTGGCGTGCGGGAGGTGGTTGCCGCGCCCGTACTCGGTGCGGTCACCCTCCTCGCGGCCCACCCGGCACGCGTCCACGTTCAACGCCCCCGTGCCGTACGCCAGGACCGTGGCCGCGACGGTGCCCGGCGAAGCCAACGGCTTCCGGGCGACCACGACCGGCTCAAAGGCTGGTTTCAGCGCGGTCCCCCAGCCCTGCCAGCGTTCCGCGTCGGGGGTGGCGGGGGCGGTGATGTCTGGCCGCGACGCCGCGCCGTAGCAGTCGAGGTTCGCCTTGCCGTTCAGGTGTGCGAATCGGTTTGGCCCAACGACCTCACGCTCTGCCCCGGCGGCCTTGTCAATCGCCTTAGGCACGTCCAACGACTTCGGAAACCCCGTCGCGTACATCCACGCCAGCGAGTCGCGGACCTCGAACCCGGCATCCTCGACTGCGCAGGCGAGCCGGTGCCACGTGCGGGTGCCACCGAAGGCGAGCAGGTGCCCCCCCGGCTTCAGGACGCGCAGACACTCGCGGGCCCACTCCTCGCCCGGCGGCAACGCATCCCACGCCCTCCCCATGAACCCCAGCCCGTACGGCGGGTCCGTGACCACCGAGTCCACGGAGGCGTCAGGCAGGCCGCGGAGCACCTCCCGGCAGTCGCCGTGGAACAGCGTCACCGAGTCGTCGGCGTAGTAGGGCGTCATGCCTGCCGCCCCTCGCGGAGCAGCCGCGCCCGCGTACCGGACTCGGTCGCCTCGACGGCCGTCTCTCCGCAGAACGGGCAGTACCAGACCGTCGTGGCCGGGTCGAGGCCCACCAGCTCGCGCAGGTTCCCGTCCGTCGGGCACCACGAATAGGACTCGATCATCGGAGGGCCGGGAGTGGGGCCGGGTGGCCCGCTCGGATCGACCGGAGGGCGTCATACACCGCCCGTGTCGTCCGAACGTCGCCCTCCGCGGTGTGGTCAGGCTCGGGAATCTCGAAACCGCGCACGCGACATTCGACCGCCACGTCTGCGAGGCCCTTGGGGCGCTCCCACCCGAACACCCACATGCCACCTTCGGCGACGTTGATGAGCCGGTGGTGCCAGATGGGCGCGCCGATGACGCGGGTGAGCATGGCGGCATCGAAGGCGGGGTTACTGCCCACGAGCGTGGCGCCTTGCAGGTCGCGCACCAGGGCATGCGCGTCCACGAAGTTTGGGCCGGGCTTGAACATTTCGCGTTCCCAGTAGCGGCCCACCTTGAGCGCCATGCTGTCCGCGTGGGTCAACTCGTGGGCAAGCCGCCCACCCTTGGGGTTCGGCTCATCGTCGAGCCACCAGCACACCTCGTAAGGCCGGTGGATACGCGGGTCGAGCCCGGTCGTCTCGGTGTCGATGAAGCAGAGCCTGCTCATTCGTGTTGCCTCCTTGGGGGTTGTCATTCGGTCTCCTCGGTTGTCGGGTGGAGTGCTGCCCTGCACGCGGTGATGCCTACGTCCGCGTCGCCCGCCTTCGGTCGCAGCCACGTCGCCTCGCCCGCGGCCAGGTCGGCAGCGCAGCCGCCGCACGACCCGGCCCACTGGCCCGGGTGCCGGATGCAGTCCTCGCCCCGCTTCGGCGGCACGTACCGGTCACGCCGCTCGGACGGCTGCTTCGGCAGGAACGGCCGATTGATGGCGCCCGGCGTCTTGGCTTCCGGGTCTGCGGCGTGGCGGGTGACCTGCTCGACGGTGATGGCGAGGTTGCGGCCGACGAGCTTGCTGACGATGGCCCAGATGCCGGCGTCGTTCCAGCTGTTGGCGCCTTGGGTTTCGTCGCGGAGTCGTTTGACGAGGTAGGCCAGGGCTCGGGCGTCCTGTGCGGTGGTGGGCATCAGAGACCACCGCCGAAGTCCGCCGCGTAGCGGCCACTCATCGTCGGGACCTCGGCCCTATAGGACCTAGACGATGGATGACTGCCGTAACCACAAAACTGGTAATGGAGTTGGCGTTGGCGTTGGCGTTGGAGCGCGCCCGCGCGCGAGGCGCGCGGAGTCCGCGCGGAATCCGAACGGAATCCGGATGGAGTCCTCATGGCCTGTGACCAGCCTTCCGTTCGGCGTCCTTGCGCTGCTTCTCCTCTATCTCGGCCTTGCTGCGGTTGTGCTTGAGCCATGCGACGACGCGGTATCCGTCCAGTTCCGTGAGGGAGTCATCCTCGACCCGCTCCCACAGCCCGACCTCCGCCAGCCTTGTGGCGTGCTTCTTGATGGCGGGAATTCCGACCCCGACGAACTTCGTCAGCTGGATGTCCGATATGAAGCCGTCCGCCAGGTGTGCGGCGGAGAATGCGAGGCTCCGTACGTACAAGAGCTCCGCCATCGGGCCCGCTAGTGCCACTGAGTCGTCTTGGTAGTAGCGCGCCGATAGGGGCGCGTATGAGCCGTTGCGCTTGACTTGGTTGACCGCCATCAGAAGGGCGGCTCGTCGTTGTCACGCTTGCCCCAGCCGTCGGCCTCGGGGGCCCCTGCGGGGGCCTGTGGCGTCCCCCACGGGTCGGACTGGGGTGACGCAGCGGGGGTCTGTGTCTGACCGCGGACGGGCCGCGCGATGGTGGCATACAGCAGCTCGAGGGTCGTCCGCTTAGTGCCGTCCTTGGCTTCGTACTCGCGCTGGATCAGCTTGCCAGTGGCGACCACCTTGGTGCCCTTGGCGATGCTGGAGTCCGCGAGGGCCTCGGCGTCGGCGTCCCAAACCTTGGCGGTGACGAACAGGCTGCCCACGTCGGTCCAGGTGGTGCCGCCGGTCTTGCGGCGTTCCGATGCGGCGATGCGGAGGTCTGCGACGGCCTTGCCGCTGCCGGTGAAGCGGAGTTGCGGGTCGGAGACTGCATTGCCTTCGATGGTGATTGTGGGGAGCATGGTGGTTCCTTTCGTTGCGGGTTAGGAGACGCTGCGCCGGCGTCGGCTGCGTTCGTGTTCGGCGTGTGCGAGTCGGCAGGCGTCGTCTCGGTGCTCGCCGTAGTAGCGGTGTCGCTGGTAGGCGGATTCGGTGCCGCATTCGGGGGTGTGGCTGCGGGGTCGGCGCTTGGCTCTGCCGCGCATTTTCGACTCGTACTGCTTGAGTTGGTCACGAACGTCAGCCTCGGTCGTTGCGATGTCGGCGGATGTGCGCTGCTGGAGCTCGCGGAGCCCTGCGAGTTTCGCCAACTTGTCCGATATGCACTGCTCGAGTTCGCGGAGCTTGGCGAGCTTGGCGGGCTTGTCCTCGATGGGGCTCATGCGGTCCTCCTGTCGTAGTCGCGGGCGACCATCCGGTCGAGGAGTGGGAGTTGTCCGTTGCGTCGGCACCAGGTGTCGAGGCTTTCGCGCTTGACGCCGAGCCGTTTGGCTGCGCCGGTGAGGGTTTCGCCGGCGTCGGCCATCCAGGCCAGGTCCTCGAGCCGGTCGGCGGCGGCCCCCGTCATGACGCCGCCTGGGTGTCGTCGAACTTCGGTGCCCAGTCGGCGTCCGTGTCGCCCTGCTCGATGCGGCGCAGCCGCTTGCCGGCCTTGAGTCCTTCCGCTTCGGTCAGGTCTGCCCGGGTCGGGACTGGTCGGCCGAGGGTGTCGGCAAGGAAGGCCCGCTGGTCGTCGTCGGCGCTGATGCCGACGTTGCCCATGAGCGCGAACAGGGCCTTGCGCGTCTTGTCCGTGATGGGGACCGCCACCTCGACCTTGGCCCCCTCGGGGGTCCAGACTGGCGCCGCCACCGCTGGGCCGTGGGACTGCTCCAACTCCTCCTTCGACCACAGGTCCAACGCCACACCGAACCGCATCGCCGCGTTACGGATGGCGTCCCCGATGGCCTCCTTGGCGCTGCTGCCGTCACCGACGCCAATGCGGGTGACGCCGCAGACCGTGAGGCGAATCCACAGGTTGCCGCCGACAGACTTGGGGACGCCGAACTCGTCGACGGCCATGGGCTCCCAGGTCCACGCCGGGTCGACGGCTAGGAGCCGGTCGGTGGTGGCCGCGTGGCCGCAGTAGTCCAGCATCACCCCACCCTTGGGCAGTTTGCCGATTGCCGACTTGGGGAATGGCTTCCTAAGCTCGGCGGCCTGTTCCGGGGTCATGGGGCCTCCTGTTGGTTGCGGTGTTCGTTGACGGTGGTTTCGGCTGCGGAGCGTTTGTGGTGCCAGCGGTCGAGCGACCCGCATGGGCAAGAGGCCAAAAATCCGCCGGCGGTGCAGACGACGCGGGGCGCGCAGGGGCGGGTCACGCGAGCGTCTCCACGACGATTTGCGCCCCGACCGGTTCCACCTCGGCGTAGACCTTTCTGACGACGAGGCGGGCGACCCGTGCGTCATCGCGCCAGACCCCGGCCTCGGTGAGCGCGTCCTCGGTGGAGCGCACCAGCTTGGACAGGTCGGGCCGCTTGTCGACCCATACGGGCGCGCTCGACTTGATGTGACCGGCGTTGCGGCCGGTGCCGTAGTGGGACCGCGGGCGGGACAGGCGGAACGTGATGTTCAGCGAGACCGGGCCGGTGGCGGGCTCCCAGCCGGCCTCGGCGATGGCGTCGAGGGCCGCGGCCTTGACGTCCTGGCGCCACGGCTTGACCTTGGCCGAGGACTCGACCATGACGCCGTTCCCGACGTGTCGTTTGCTGCCTTGGGGTGCGGGTGTTCCGACGACGAGGATGGCGAGCTCTTCGCGGGTCATGCTGGCCCCTCCCGCGTGACGCCGGCGTAGGCGAGGCGGGACCGGAGCCGCGCAACCTCGATGGACAGTCGTTCGATCTCCGCTTCGAGTTCGGCGCCGTAGTCGGCAAGCTCGCGCCTGCTGGGGCGGCTCACGACGCTCCCTCGGCTCGGGCGCGGGTGAGCTCGTCGCGTAGGGCGCGGACCCGGGCCTGGTAGGCGTCGACCGCGGCGGCGTCCATGTGGGCGTCCCGGTCGGCTACGGCGTTCGCGCGGCCGTGCTCGCCGACGTGGGCGGGGAAGGTGTGTCCGCAGCGGCAGGTGGCCTGCCAGCGCCACAGGGCCGGCGGTGCGGCGTTCCACGGCTGGGTGCAGCTGATGTTCGACGCGCAGGTCATCGGGCTCCTCCGACGCACGCTCGGGCGATGCGCTGCGCGTGGATGAGTGCATCCGACGTGCCGCGCTCCCACGCGGTCTGCCTGGATGCACCGATCATGATCGACGTGTGGCTGGATGCGCTCGGGATTGCACCGCAACCCGACTCCTGGCTGTATCCCAAACGCTGAGTCACGACTCACCAACCTGGACAGCGACGGTCCTGAGCAGCAGGCTCAGGGCCGCCGCTGCCTGCTGCGGCACGACACCGTTCCCGCAGGCTTTCAGCGCCTCGTTGCGGGTGATGCCCGGAACGTCAGTGACCCACCCGTCGGGGAGGCCCATCATCCATTCGGTGAAGCGTGGGGAGAGGCGTGGCTTGCCCTTGGGGCCGATCGCGGTGGGTGGTGGTGCGGGACGGGTGACCGTCTCCCAGCGGCCCACTGTGGCGGCGTAGTTGCCCCAGCGGTCGGGGTGCCGCGCGGTCGCGTCGGTGAGCGTGGTGCCGTGCGTGCCCGTGGTGTCGGGGTTGCCGCCCGATGCCTTGTGATCCATGACGGTCGGCGTGGGGAGCAGATGCACCGCGCTCGGCAGCATCAGATCGCCCGACGAGCCCCGCTGGTTCGGCCCGCCCTTGGTGCCATCCGTGGCGCGTGGGGTAGGCATGAGCGCATTGACGACGACCTCACCGAGCGGCTGCCCGCGGTCAGCCATGCGGGCGGCGGTCTTATCGGGATCGCCTACGTTCTTCCAGTCGCGAGCTGTAGGCGTGGGCAGCATGGCGGTCGTCTCCGTATTGCTGCCGCCACTGCCCGAGCGCGGCGTCGGCAGGAGTGCGACCGCCGTGCGGAGGTCTAGTCCTCCGTCGCCGTGCTGTCCGGCACCGTTGGTGTCGCTGCACGAGGGGGTCGGGAGAAGTGCTGCGGCAGGGCTTCCTCCATCGCAGTCCGGTACTGTCCGCTGATCTGCCCGTGACTCTCCGGCGAGGTTGAACCGACCATCGGTGTTGGCAGCAGTGCCACCGTCTCCGTGTTGGAGCCGCCCCTCGTCGCCCTGGGGGTGGGCAACGACGAACACGCGGAATCGCATGGGTGCCCCGCTCATGCGACAGCCTCGGCGGCGCGGCGGCGGGCCTGGGATGCGCGGGCCCGGTCCCGTGACATCCGGTTGTTGGCGATGGTGGTGCAGTGGCCGGAGCAGTAGCGGTGCTGCCGGGGGCCGATGAACATGCCCCCGCATTCCGCGCAGGACCGCTCAGCGTTGAGGACCGGGAGTCCCCGGCGCATCAGCTGGCGGTCGTTCGCGGTGGTCCCACCCCACACGCCGTCGACGGGGCCGGTCTCGACGGCGTACTCGAGGCAGTCTTGGCGGACGCGGCAGCGGGAGCATACGTCGAGTGGGCGTGTCGCCTTCATGGACTCGGACGGGAAGAACAGGTCTGGGTCGACGGTGGTGCAGACGGCCTGGTCCATCCAGGGTTGCGGCTCGTACAGGAAGTCGTTCATCGGGTCTCCTCGCGGGCGTCGATCTCGTCGGCGAACTCGGTGGCACCAGCGGTGAAGCCCGCGTGCCACGCGTCCTCGATCAGCTTCGCCACGGTCGGGTCGGGGTGGGCCTGGTGATCCTCGGCTTGGCGCTTGCGCGCGTCGGAACGCATCACGGCTTCTCTCCTTCGCCGTCTTTGATGTCGGTGAGGTTCGGCCACTCGCACATGCGCCTATCTGCCAGTTCGAAGATCTGCACCAGGGGCCAGCAGGCGGCATTGACGAGGGCGGCGACCAGGCGTGTCATGACGCCACCGCCGCGAGGTGTGCCCGGCCAACGTCGAGGGCGTCGTCCCACTGTCGGCGGACCAGCGTGGTGGGCCACCACTGGCCGTCGGTCCACCCGCACGAGCAGGTGGCCTTGTACTGGTTCTCGCCGCGGCGGTAGGAGCCGACGTAGCGGGACTGGATGGAGAGGGTGTGCGTGCCGGTGCGGATACTGGTGACCGTGGTTTTCATCGGTTCCCCCGTGCGTGGGCGGCGGTCAGGTTGGCGGCGTGCTCGACGCGGTAGCGGGCACGTTCGGCGCGGATGGCTTTGCGGTGGGTCCACCACCAGGCGTAGGCGCTCACAGGAACTCGTGCTCGTGGGCGTCGCAGACGAGCTGGTCGTGGATGGGCGTCGGGTCGGCCTCGCGGCGTTGCAGCCGGTGCTGCTCGGCGACCATGGTGAGCGCGTCGTCAACGTGGCGCTCGAACTTGGTGTCGTGGGACCGTTTCAACGTGTATTCGCAGATGAACAGGGCTGCGAGCCCGAAGATGGTCCATGCGGTGACGACGATCCAGCCGCTCATCAGGCCACCACGCTTTCGGGGCCCCACGTGTCGAGGTCGTCGACGCGGGCGGCGGCGGTGAGGAGTCCGCCGAGGTAGGCGCGGATGAGGACTTCGCGGTCGTCGATGCGGACGGTGGCGGAGTCTGTGACCTCGCTCCGCAGCCAGCCCTGCTTGGTGTAGGTCATCGCTTACACTTCTTCCTGTCTGAGCCCTTGGTGTTGGTTGGTCCCGCGCCGAGGGCTTCGGCTTGTCTGCTGTTGTCTGGGGGCCGGGTCGGGAAGCGTGGAGGTCTCCCCGCCCCGGCGTATTCAGTTGTGCGACGCACCCAGGGGGTTGGCACCGGGCTGCGTCTCGCCCCGCGTCGTCATGCGCGGGGACGTGTTCACGCGTCGGCCCACCCGTCGATCCAGGCGTCGATGTCGTCGACGCGAATGAGGACGTGTCCCCGGCCACCGCGGGCGTGCTTCTTCGCGGGCAGGTCTCCGCCCCGGATGGCCCGGTCGATCAGGTCGCGGGAGCAGCGGGCGCGCTCGGCCGCCTCGTTGGGACGGAGCCACATGCTCACCGGGTCACCCCCGCCAGGTGTTCGCCGAGTGCGTCGGTGACGGACTTGAGCCACCGCGCCGAGGGCTCCCGGAGTCCCCGTTCGACTTGGGAGAGGTAGCCGGGCTCGACGTCCGCGAGCCGCGCCAGCTCACGGAGCGACAGGCGCTGCGCTTTGCGCATCGCCTTGATTGCGTGTCCTGCGTGGGCCATGCGCAGAACGCTAGGCCGTTTGCGCAGGAAACGCAAGGGGGAACGCAGAATCCGCCAAAACCGGCGCCCCCAGGCTGGGGTATCCCCAGGCCACACCACTTGACAGGATGCGCAGGACGCACCATTCTGGCAAACGTTAAAGTAGGTCATCCGGGGGGATGGAGTACGAAGATGATGAACGACGGCGTGACCACGCAGGCCAGGGCCAGGCGGCGACGCAGGGGGGGGGACGCAGGCCGAGGCCGCAGGGGCGGCCGGGGTGTCGCTGCGTACCTACCAGATGTTCGAGACCGGCAGGACTATCCCGCAGGGCGGCAACCTGCGGGCCATCCTCGCAGCCCTGGACATGGACGCCGACGCAGACGGCGCCGGCGAGCAGACCCGCACGGACTGGCCGATGGACATCCAAGTGTTCCTAGACGTGATGGGCGCCTACCTTGCCACGCTCCCGGGAGTGGAGCGGCTGGACGTGATCCACAGCCTCACCCGGCAGGTCTTCTCCGCACGGCACTAGTGGACCGGTTTTCCTGCGCCCCCCCCCTCGGGGTGGTCTCATGGACCCCGGGAGGGCAAGGGAATGGGAGAGGGTTCGCGGTGTTGGATTGTGAACGGTTGTTCGGTCCCGTCAGGGGCGGGGAGATCGGCGAACTTGTGGAGAGTGCGCTAGGTGCCCCGTGTCCATGCAGGACGGGCAGCCCGTGCCCACTGGTGTGCGCCGCCGAGGCGGAGGAGCGCGCGATGCTAGATATCAGCGGCTAGCCGAGCGAGAGCCGGGCGGCCACCCGCGACATGGCCTCGGCCAGCGGTGCCGCGTCGACGTGCATGTAGCCCCTCGACGTGGCGATGGCGGAGTGTCCGAGAATCGCGGTGATGACAGCCTGGTCGATCCCGGCCTCCATCAGCAGCGTCGCGGTGGTGTGGCGGGCCTCGTGGATCGTGTATGGCCGCCCGGACGGGTGCGTCACCCCGGCCGCCCGCTGCAGGGCATACCAGGCCGCGTCGTCGAGCTTCGCGGGGTCCCCGGCTGCGTGGTACCAGACCAGCCCCAGGGGCGCGGCTGGTGCGGTCGTGCGCCATGCGGTGAGCGCGGACACCATCCACGGGACCAGTGGGATGACCCGCCACCCGGCCCGCGACTTCGGGCGCACTAGGTGGAGTCGGCCGCGGACCTGCCGCGCCTCGTAGCCGTCCGGCACCCGGAACCCCGAGGCCCGGTCGCGGGCCACCCGGTACGGCAGCGGCTGGAGCTGCCAGGAGACCGTCAGGAGCCCCCGTTCGAGGTCGATGGCATCCCAGGTCAGCCCGAGTGCCTCGGCCTGTCTGAGGCCTTGCAGGAACGCCGCTACCCACCGTGAGCCGTCGGGCCGCTCGGCCGCCGCGGACAGCATCGCCACGGCGTCGCCGACGGGCAGGTTGGTGCGGTCGGACACGGAGGCCGTGGGCGGCTTGACCTCCAGCACCCGGGCGGGCACCGCGTACCCCTCGGCGCGGGCAGCCTTGAGCAGCTGCATCAGCACCGAATGGGTGCGCCGCTGCGTGGAGGATGTGAGCCCGGCGTCGCGTTGGGCGTCGCCCACGGCCCGCACGTCGGCCGGGGTGAGGGCGTCGAGCCGCCGGTGTCCGATGGTGGGCACGACCCACTGCCGAACCGCCGACCGGGCGGCGTTGTACGAGGCGGGCCGCTGTGCCCGGGCAGCCATAGACAGCCATGTGGTGGCCCACGTCTTGACGCTGGCGCGGGCCGACACGTTGGCTTCGCCTTCCTCGAGCTGCCGCACCCGGCGGCGGAGCCGTCGCTTGGCCTCGGCCTGGGTGTCGGCGATGACGGTGATGCGGCGGCGGGTTCCCCGCTCGGTCCAGCCGTGGGAGAGCGCGCCTACCCAGTGGCCGTCTCCGCGCTGGTAGATGCTCCCGGAGCCGTAGTCGCGTCGAGCCATGGCTTCTCCCCTCTTGGCTAGATGGCCATCTAGCCATTCAGATAGCCATTCTATGCCGATGTACGAGGCCCTAGGCGGTCCATTTCACGCTCAGATTGGAGCCGCCTGACGGATTCGAACCGTCGACCTATTCATTACGAGTGAATCGCATTCTACGCTCAGCAGCCCCATGAATCGGCACCCAGACAGCCATTGTGACAGCCATCTGTGCGCGAAAGACACCGCCCCGCCCCCAAAGAACGAGTGGGGGCGGGGCGGTGTGACAGTGGACAGCGAACCCCTAAGAAGGTTCGTGACGAACACTAGTCGGTGCGGGCGGCCTTGTCCCGGGTTTCGGGAATCTAGGTGACGGTGATGGTGTCGGCCTTGCGGACCGGCTGCTCCGGGTCGTCGGTGACCTTGACCAGCCAGTCATAGGCGCCGG
>JBOGGF010000362.1:0-1908 GCA_050743965.1 Acidimicrobiales bacterium | reverse complement strand
GACCAAGGCCGCCCGAGTGAGCGCCGCTCTCGACGCCATGGCGGTCTCCGGCACGGTGCTCAGCATCGCTGCGCTTGCCCGCAACGCCGGGGTCAGCCGGCGCTTCATCTACGACCATCCGGAGCTGCGAGCCGAAGCCGAACGGCGATCCACCCAGGTCATCGAGCGTCAATCCGCCGCCATGGCTGCCACCGCCAGGGTGACCGTCGCCTCGCTGCGAGCCGACCTGGCCAACGTCAACGCCACCAACCACCGCCTCACGACTGAGCTCGCCGCTCTCCGCCGCCGGCTCGGGCAGCTACTCGGCCAAGAAGTGCTCGCTGACTTGCCCGCCGACATCGCCACCGATGCCGCCCCCCGGATCGAAGCACTCGACGCCACCCTGCTCGCCGCTCAAGAACAGCTTGCCATCCGCACCGAGGAACTCGCAGCAGCACGTCAGATCAACCGGGAGCTCCTCGGCCGCGTCAACCGTCAGGGACGGTGAGAACCCCACCGAACCGTTGGACCGAACTCCTCGACGTGGCGCTCACCTGTGCGTCACACATCTGCCCACCTCAGAGCCCACAGCGCACAGTCCCTACCCCAGAAAAGACCATCGCGGCCTGTCCACCACCCTCGGCTACTACCGGATCGGCGACGCCCGCAAGCGGGCGGCCATGGAGGTCCTCGCCCGCCACACGGTCGACAACCGCGGCATCGCCCGGCCCACCGACGGCGAGTCATCGAGGACCACCCAGCTTCGCGAGCACCTCTCGTGGGTGGCCGTGCCGATGGGCAAATGCTCCGAGCCCACCAACGTGCGCGCCGGCGGCCAGGCCTGCCCCATCCGCTACCAGTGCGCCGGCTGCCCTCACTTCGAGTCCGACCCCTCCTACCTGCCGGAGCTGCGCTCCTACGCCGACGACCTGCGCAAAGAGCGCGAGGCGATGCTCGCCGCCGGTGCCGCCGAATGGGCCGTCGGCCACGTCGGCCGCCAAGTCGATGTCGTCGTCGGGCACATCCACACACACGAAGCGCTGCTCGGCCGACTCGCGCACGGTGAGCGCGCCGCGATCGAGGACGCCTCGGTCACACTGCGCAAGGCCCGCCAGTCCCTCCCCGTTGCCTTCGGGCGCCGCAGCGCCGCCCATGGCTGACAACAGCACCGCCCTGCGGCGGGCCCGACGAGCCGACAGCCGCACCAAACGTCAGCGTGCCGCCGAGGCCCTCTCGTCCATGGAAGCCAGCGGTGAGGCGGTCACCTTCCCGGCGGTGGCACGACGCGCCGGGGTGTCTGTTTCCCTGCTCTATGCCGACAGTGAGATCAGCACGCGCATCGCCATAGCCCGGGACCGCCAGCGCCAAGCCGGCCCTGACCGGGCCTGGCGGCTGCCGGCCCGCTCGCTTGTCACCGAGCAGAGCCTGCGCACCGAGCTCGCCAACTCCAAAGAGCGCGCCCGCCGGCTCGCCGAGGAGGTCACCGTCCTGCGCGAGCGGCTCAGCCGTCACCTTGGCGCCGGCGCAGACATCGCCCGCGGCGACGCCATCAGCCCACTCCTCGAACAGCTCGAGCAGCGAGCCGCCGAGCTGGAAGCCGACAACCAGCGGCAAGCCGTGCGCATCGCCCAGCTCGAAACCGAAGCCCGCGAGCTCGCCGAGACGATCCAGGCCGCCCGTGCCCTGAACCGGGAGCTCATGAGCGAGCTCAACCGGAAAGCCGGCCACCAACCAGCACCGACCACCCGAGCCCCCCGATCAGCCCCGCCAGTGTGAGCAACGTCGGCCACACAACTGCGAGGCCCCTACCAGGACCATCGCCCATGACTACAAGAGAACCGGGGCGATGCTCGACCGGCTCTTGCACCGCAGCGTTGTCATCGACATCACCGGCGACAGCTACCGCATGCGCAGCCATCGGGCCCGAGC
>JBOGGF010000361.1:0-2395 GCA_050743965.1 Acidimicrobiales bacterium | reverse complement strand
GGTTCGAGCTCCGCCACTTCAAGCTCCGCCACTTCAAGCTCCGCCGCGTCGAGACCGACCTCCGGCGCCGAATGCAGACGGCGCCCTCCTGTCTTTGCGGCCCCCTTGACCCGGATGGCCACCACTGCCACCACGAAGGCAGCCGCGGCGATGGCCGTCGACACCACGAAGGCGTGGGCGAAGCCGTAGGCCTCGGCTCCGGCCAGCAGTGACGGTGACACCGCACCATGGTGGGCGGCGTCCAACGCGAGGATCCTCGACGTGATGTTCGTGACGGCGATACTGGACAGCGCGGCCACGCCGATGGCCCCGCCGATCTGCTGGCCGGTGTTGAGCAGGGCTGATGCCAGGCCGGACTCGTGTGGGGCGATCCCGGCCAGGGCCCCGAGGGTGAGGGGGACGAAGGCCGTCCCCATTCCGAACCCGATCACCAGGAACGGGCCCAGTGCGCCCGGGTAGCTCATGCCGGCGTGGACGGTGGTGAGCCAACCGAGCCCCACGGCGGCGACCGCCACCCCGGAGGGCACCAAGATGCGGGGTCCGAGCCGTGCCGCGAGACGCGAGGACAGCAGGGCGGCCACGCCGATCATCGCCGCGAACGGCAGGAAGTACAGGCCGGTGCGCAGCGGGCTGTAGTGCTGGACGTCCTGGAAGAACAGCGTCAGGAGGTAGATGACCGAGAAGAGGGATGCGCCAAGCAGCAGCATGGTCAGGTAGGCGCCCGACCGGTCACGGTTGGCGAAGATGCGAAGCGGCATCAGCGGGTGCGCGCTGCGCATCTCGACGAGGACGAAGGTGACGAGCAGCACGAGCGCGGCCGCCAGGAACCCGAGCGTCCGATCGCTCGTCCACCCGTGGCTGGCGGCAGTGGTGAGCCCGTAGACGAGGACGGCCATACCGGCCGTCACGGTCAGCGCTCCCGGCACGTCCAGGAGTCCTCTGGTCCGCCGTCCCTCGTGGAGCACGCGAGGAGCGGCCGCCAGCACCAAGATGCCGATCGGTACGTTGACGAACAGCACCCAGCGCCACGACACGAGGTCGACGAGCACGCCGCCCGCCAGCAGGCCGATGGCGCCACCGGCGGAAGAGACCGCGGCGTAGATACCCATGGCCCTGTTGCGAGGTGGGCCCTCGTTGAAGTTGACGGCGATGAGCGACAGGGCGGTCGGGGAGGCGATGGGTGCCCCGACCCCCTGGCACGCCCGGGTGGCCACCAGCCAGGCCGAGCTCGTGGCGAGCCCACCCGCCAATGAGGCCAGCGTGAAGATGGCCAGGCCGACCATGAACATGCGCCGGCGGCCGAAGAGGTCGCCGGTCCGTCCTCCGAAGAGCAACAGCCCGCCGAAGGTGAGCGAGTAGGCGGTGATGACCCATACCAGGTTGGCGGTGGAGAAGTGGAGTGCCCGCTGGATCGACGGCAGGGCCACGTTGACGATGGTGACGTCGAGCACCATCATCAGCTGGGCGGCGGAGATCACCAGCAGGGCTAGGCCCGGGCGCTGGTGGTCCGGTGCTCGGGCACCGGCTAGCGCGGCGGCAGGCGTGGCGATGAGGTCAGTGGTCACGAGATGGCTCTCTTCCGTGCGAGAGGGATCTTGTGTCGGCGGGTCCGGGGCGCCAGCGACGGCCGCTGACGGCAGCAACTCGGTCACGATGTGAAGAGCGAAGGTACGCCCGGGTTTCAAAGGTCGCGGCGAGGGCGAAGACGTCGATGCTCAAGGCCGACTGCACGAGAACCTTGTCCCGGCGGCCCTCCAGGGCCCTGTCGGCGATCTTCTCGGGCTCGCCATCCGAGTACCTGTCGGCGGTACCGACTAAGTTGACCGCCAGCGTCCATTGCCTCACCGAGGATCCGGACGCAGTCGTCGTGGTCGGGTTGCCGATGGCTCCGAACACCATCGCGGCAATGCAGTAGGGGCTGACCGTGATGCCGGTCCGGCCAAGGTCGCGGTACTGCATGGTCTGCCTCCTCATTTTGTTGATGGACGTGGGTTTCAGGGTCCCGATCCGGGATCGAGTAAAGCTGTCAACCGGGACGGGGCCACGTGCCGGATCCGGCAGCGATCTCAGCCGACGTTGACGCCAAGGGAGAAGTTGAAGTTCCCCACGCCATAGCGGCCCAGGCCTACCGACAGCAAGCCCGCGCCCTCCAGCCAGTGCGCCATGCTCAGGTCGCCGGTGTCCTGCGGCCGCAGTCCAAGGCTCTTAATGAACGCTGACACGCTCGCCTTGGCCTGCGCGTCATCGCCGGCCATGAACACATCCAGTGGGCCGCCCGCAGCCAGGACGTCGCGGAAGAGGGTGTTGAACGCCTTGACGACATGGGCGCTTCCGGGGGCGGCCTCGGCGACCATTTGCGCGATGGAGGTGTCGTCAGGGACGGCCAGCCCGGTGA
>JBOGGF010000360.1:0-3504 GCA_050743965.1 Acidimicrobiales bacterium | reverse complement strand
CCCCGAGGTCCACCTGAGCACCGACGAGCTCGACCGGGCGTTCGACCTGGACCGGTACCTGCGCCACAGCCGGCGCTACCTCTTCGCCTTGGCCGACATGGACGACGGGCCGACCCGGTGACCACGGGCCCGACCCGGCCGACCCCGCCGGTCCAACCGGTCCAGCCGGTCCACCGGGGCAAGGTCCGCGAGCTCTACGACGCCGGCCACGGGCTGCTCCTCATGGTCGCCTCCGACCGCATCAGCGCCTATGACGTGGTGTTCGCCGAGCCGATCCCGGAGAAGGGCCGGGTCCTCACCGCCATGACGGCGTTCTGGTGCGAGGAGCTGGTCGACCTGGCGCCGGGGACGGTGGTGGCGGCGGACCCCGCCGAGATCGCGGCACGGGTCCCCGACCTCCTCGGCGGCGACCTGGCGCTCGCCGGTCGGGCCCTGCTGGTCCGGCGGGCCGAGATGCTCTCCATCGAGTGCATCGTGCGCGGCTACCTGGCCGGGCAGGCCTACGACGAGTACGCGACCTCGGGCACCGTCCACGGGACGCCGATGCCGGCCGGGCTGCGGCTGGCCGACCGGCTGCCCGAGCCGATGTTCACCCCGTCGACCAAGGCGGAGGAGGGCCACGACCTCAACATCGGCTTCGACGAGGCCGCGGCCGTCGTCGGCCGGGCGGCGGCCGAAGAGGCCCGGCGAATCTCGCTCGCCCTCTACCGCCGGGCGGCGGAACGGGCGGCGACGGCCGGCTTCGTGCTGGCCGACACGAAGTTCGAGCTCGGCTACGTCGACGGCGTCCTGTCGCTGTGCGACGAGGTGGTGACGCCCGACTCCTCCCGGCTGTGGCCGGCCGACCGGGTGGTCTCCGGGACGCCGCCGCCGGCATTCGACAAGCAGCCGCTGCGGGACTGGGCTGCGTCCGGGGGTTGGGACAAGCGCCCGCCGCCGCCGCCCCTGCCGCCCGAGGTGGTGCGGGCCACCTCCGAGCGCTACGTCGCCGCCTACGAGCGGGTGACGGGCCGGCGCATCGCCGACTGGTACGGTGCGGCGCGATGAGGTTCTCCGCCCGGGTGGAGGTGCGCCTGCGCCCGGGGACCGCCGACCCCGAGGGCGCCACCATCGAGCGGGCGCTCCCGGCGCTCGGGTTCGACGACGTGTCGGGCGTGCGGGCCGGGCGGGCGTTCCGCTTCGAGATCGAGGCGCCCGACGCCGCCGCCGCCGAGGCCCGGGCCGGCGAGCTGGCCCACCGGCTGCTGGCCAACCCGGTCATCGAGGACAGCGAGGTCGTCGTGCGGTCGTCGGCACCGGCCGAGGAGCCGGCCTGATGGCCGCCCGGGTCGGGGTCGTCGTGTTCCCCGGGACCAACTGCGAGCACGACGCCGCGACGGCACTGGGGTCGTTGGGGGCTTCGGCAGAGCTCGTCTGGCACGCCACCGAGCAGCTCGACGGGCTCGACGCCGTGGTGCTGCCGGGCGGGTTCGCCCACGGCGACTACCTGCGGCCGGGGGCGCTCGCCCGGTTCTCCCCGGTGATGGCCGCCGTCGCCCGGTTTGCCGCCGCCGGCGGTCCGGTGGTCGGCATCTGCAACGGCTTCCAGGTGCTGACCGAGGCGGGGCTCCTGCCCGGCGCCCTCCAGAAGAATTCCGCCCTGCGCTTCCTCTGCACCCCGACCGCCCTCCGGGTGACCTCGTCACGCTCGGTCCTCACCGGCGGTGTGGCCGTCGGGACCGAGCTGCGGATCCCGATCAACCACTTCTCCGGCAGCTACGCCTGCGACCCGGCGACCCTCGAGCGCCTCCGGGCCGAGGACCGGATCGTGCTCCGCTACGTCGACAACCCGAACGGGTCGATCGACGACATCGCCGGGCTGGCCAACGGGGCCGGCAACGTCGTCGGCCTGATGCCGCACCCGGAGCGGGCGGCCGACGTGCTGCTGGGCTCGGCCGACGGCGCGGTGCTGCTGCGCTCGCTGCTGGGGGCGGCGACCGGCGACCGGGCCGCCTGAGTGGCCGGACCAGCGGAGGTGGCGGAGCCGGTCGGGTCGGCGGAGCCCCCGGTCGAGTCGGCGGAGCGGCCGGTCGGGTCGGCGGAGCCCCCGGTCGAGTCCCTCCACCGGGCCCTCGGCCTCACCGACGACGAGCTCGCTGCCATCGAGGACGTGCTCGGGCGCGAGCCCAACCACCTCGAGCTGGCCCTCTACTCGGTGATGTGGAGCGAGCACTGCTCCTACAAGTCCTCCCGGGTGCACCTCCGCCGGCTGCCGACGACGGGGGACCGGGTGCTGGTGGGTCCGGGAGAGAACGCCGGCGTGATCGACGCAGGGGACGGGATCGCCGTGGCCATCCGGATCGAGAGCCACAACCACCCCTCGGCCATCGAGCCGTACCAGGGCGCGGCGACCGGGGTGGGCGGCATCCTGCGGGACATCTTCACCATGGGGGCCCGGCCCCTGGCGGTCATGGACCCGCTCTTCTTCGGCCCGCCGGACGACGCCCGGCAGCGGTGGCTGCTCGAGGGGGTCGTGTCCGGCATCTCGGGCTACGGCAACTCGGTGGGCGTGCCCACCGTCGGCGGCGAGATCACCTTCGACCGGTGCTACGCCCAGAACCCACTGGTCAACGTGCTGTGCCTGGGCGCGCTGCCGGTCGAGCGGCTGGTGCTCGGCCGAGCCTCGGGCACGGGCAACCTGGCGGTGCTCCTCGGCTCGCGGACGGGGCGCGACGGCATCGGGGGCGTAAGCGTCCTGGCCTCGGCCGGCTTCTCCGAGGGGGACGAGGCCAAGCGTCCGAGCGTGCAGGTCGGGGACCCGTTCGAGGAGAAGCGGCTGATCGAGGCCTGCCTGGCCCTGCTCGACGAGGGCCTGGTGGTCGGGATCCAGGACCTCGGCGGCGCCGGCCTGGCCTGTGCCACGAGCGAGACGGCCGCCCGGGGCGGGGTCGGCATGGACGTCGACGTGACCGCCGTGCCGCTGCGGGAGGAGGGCATGGCGCCGTGGGAGGTCATGACCAGCGAGAGCCAGGAGCGGATGCTGGCCATCGTCACCCCCGAGGCATGGCCGGCGGTGGCCGAGCTGTGCCGGCGCTGGGAGGTGCGCGCCACCGTCGTCGGTACGGTGACCGAGCCCGGGCGGGAGACCGGCGCAAAGGAACCGGTCGGCCGGCTGCGGATCCGCGACGGGATGGACGGTCCGGTGCTCGCCGACGTGCCGGCGGGATCGCTGGCCGACGATGCCCCGCTGTACCGCCGGCCGCTGGCGGTCCCGGCCGACCTGGAGTCCCGGTGGGCGGACGACCCGACGGCGAGCGAGTCGGCGGGAGACTGCGGGGAGGATCTGCTGGCGCTGCTGGCCGATACGTCGTGGATCTCGCGCCAGTACGACCACCAGCTCTTCCTCAACACGGTCGTGGGGCCGGGTGGTGACGCGGCCCTGCTGCGGCTGGCGGGGCCGGGGCTCCCGCCGAGCCGGCGGGGGATCGCGGTGACGACGGACTCGGCCCCGAGGTGGTGCGCGCT
>JBOGGF010000359.1:0-4280 GCA_050743965.1 Acidimicrobiales bacterium | reverse complement strand
GGCTCGGCCTCGTGCGCCGTCTCGTCGACGTGGGCGAGCGTGGTGCCGGGACTGTGCTCGCCGATCCGGGCGGCGCCCCCGTCGCGCATGTCCTCGGCGTCCCAGCTCGGACCCAGGTCGAGGATCTTCCAACCCTTCGCCTCGGCCTCCTTCGTCGCCTTGGTGATCGCCTTCGCGCTCTCGACGTCGCGCCGGACGTTCTCGATGCGCCACGTCTTGCGGGGCAGGTCCTCCTTGACCAGCTCCTCCTGCGTGGCCTTCGGCAGCCCCGCCAACTTCACGGCGTCATCCTGGGTGAGCGCGCCCTCGTCGACCCACTGCTGCGCTTTCTCGGGCAGCTTTAGGAGCTGCTGCAGCTTGGACACCTGGGGCTGGCTCATGTGCAGCCGCGCGGCGATGTCCCGCTGCGAGAGACCGAGCTTTGCGAGGTGGGCGATGTGCCGGGACCGGTCCATGGTCGAGAGCTCCTTGCGACTGGCGTTCTCGGCGTACATGACCGCCAGGCGATCGGCGTCGGCGGAGTAGTCGAGGACGATGGCCGGCACCGTCTCCAGCCCCAGCTCGGCGGCCACGGTCCACCGGCGCTCGCCGGCGATCAACTCGTACACGAGCACGTCGTCGTCCCGGGCTTCCTCGTCTTTCTCCGGGATCGGGCGGACGATGAGCGGCACCAGGATCCCGAGGTCTCGGATCGAGCCCACGAGCTCCTGCCACGTCTCGTCCTTGACGAAGCGCCGGTTCTCGACGGCCGGCCGGATCGATGCCGTCGGAATCACAGCGAAGTCCTCGGTGGTGAGCGCGTCGACGGTCGGTGCGGCCGCGGCCGCGGCAGACGTTGTGGCCATGGGCTCTCCTTTTGTGCTGGTTGGGTTGGCGGGACTACGAGAGATCAGGCGGCGGGATGGCGCCGGTCTGCGGACACGGGCACGAACCGCACCCACTGCACGCCATGGCGTCGCTCGGCCCGGGCCCGGTGCCAGCCGACGAGCGAATCGGCAACGGCGAGCAGCACGCCTCCGACCAACCAGGCACCGACACCGGCGAGAAGGGCGACGAGCGCCGATGGCCACGGCACGACGATCGCCACGGCAAGCCCAGCCAGGATCGGAAGTCGGGCGAGTCGGGTACGGAGCGTCATCAGTCCTCCTGTTCGATCTCGTGAGCGAGCCGCATGAGGCGGTTCGCCTCCGGCGGCGTCAGTTCCCGAAACGTGGTGATCTCCCGACCTAGGGCGTTGCTGGCGAAGGTCAGGCGCTCCTGTCGCTCGGCGAACAGGCGGGTGGCGGCGACGACGAGATCCCGACACATCTGCGGCGAGAGCGTCGGGCCCCCTTCGTCGGGCGGTGCTGGCTCGTTGGCGAGAAGGTCGTCGGCTGCCGCCGCCTCGGGTCGTGCCCGGCGCCGCCTTGGCGACGCGGCCTTGCGTGCCTGGCTGGCAGGCGCCGGCGCGGGCGCTTCCGCCTCCTCATTCGAGGTGGCGAATCCGGCACCATCGGGCTGCTGGGTGGCCTCGGCCGCTGCGGCGGTGCGCGGAGCCAGGCCGGTCGGCGGGATCGGCGGCGGGGAGTTGGCCCGTCGGCGAGCGGGCAGCGGCTGGTCGACGGCTCTCAGCTGGTCGACGAACGCCGGCGGCGGTGTCGGGTCGGCCGGGATCGGGGTCAGACCGGGCGCTGGGGCCGACGCGGTCAGCTCCGCCACCACATCCGGAGACGCGAGCGCCGCAGGCGCAGCGGCACCGGTGGCGAGCGCCGCCATGTCGATTGAAAAGTCGAGCACCGGGACGACGAACTGGCGGGTCTTCCCGTCCCGGATGACCTTGCGGTGCTCCAGCCGGAGCTTCGCCGGCAGGACGCTACGGCCGGTCGTGCGGGTCAGCAGGTCGGCCAGTTCCATCGCTCCGGCCAGTTCCGCCTTGGCATAATGGCCCTGCGTCTCGACCCGGAAGAGTCCGGTCGTCGGGATGCCCTGGAGCATGACGCTGAGCCGCGTATGTGGCGTGCAGAGCGGCTTGTCCGGGTCGCACGAGCAATCACCGTTCGTGATCTCGTCGAACGCGCCGTCGCACCGGTGCTGGCAGCCTCCGGCCGACCACGCCTCCATCCACTGGGAGAAGCTGATGCGCTCGGGCGGCAGCACGACGTCGATCTCGGCCGAGGCCGTATACAGCTCGAACTGGTCGCCGGTCGGTGCGTCCTCCCACGGCCTGACCTCGCCGCCGTACAACCCGGCGACCGCCTCCAGCGCCCGGCGGGTCCGGGACGTGAACCGCCAGGCGTCGAGCTTCACCGGCCGGGTCGCCGGCTTCCCGTCCTTGCGGGTGGTCCCGGTGCGGACCTGCGCGCCGGGGCGGATCCGGCCGGCCTCGGTCAGACGTCGCTGAATATCGATGATGGGGCTCACGCTGCTGCGGCCTCCTTGAGGCGAGCCCGCCGTTCCGTGGCGCGCCGACGGTTCTCTTCGGGCGTGACGATCTCGAGGTGCGCCGGGTTCACGCACGAGGTGACGTAGCAGAGGTGGTCGGCCTCCATGTCGTCGGGCACCAGCCGCCCGACGAGCCGCAGCGCCATGCGATGAGCGTTGCCGTGACGGCCCAGGGAGCCGTAGCCGCTCGGCAGCCGGGCTCCGGTCCAGAGCCAGCACGGGCCCAGCTCCGGCCGCCCGGGCGGCACGGGGCCGTCCTTGTCGACCTTCGCCCAGAAGCGCTCGTCGATGGGACGGCACCGCAGCGCCACGCCCAGCGGGTCGCCGTGCTTGAGCCAGCGCGTGTAGTGGACGGGGCACCATCCCCGCGCCCTGACCGGCCTCCCGCAGCCGTCGATGGCGCAGCTTCGCCCACGGGGCTGACGGGTGCACCCACCGCCCAGCGGATCGCCGTGCTTGCGCCAGCGGTAGTAGTGCGCGTCGCACCATCCCCTGCAGCGGCGGCCCCTGGTGCATCCGTCGACCGCGCAGGTGCTCACGCCACCACCAGCGGGTCGCCGATGACCGTCTTGCTGGTCTCGAACTGCCAGCGGGCCGCCTCTTCGACGTAGAGGAACGCGGTCCAGATCTCCTTGTCGCACCTCACGGGGTACGCCGTGCAGTGTGTCGGGGTGATCGAGATGGCGATGGCGCCCTCGACTTCGGGGACCGGGACGGCCAGTTCCCGCTCGTCCGGGCTGACCAGGTAGTACCTCCGGCGCTGGAACTCGTGACGCCGCGGGCGCCAGGTGGCGGCCATCTCGGCGAACCGGTAGGCCGCCATCTGGAGGCTCACCTCGGGGTACGGGCCGCGCACCCTCCCCGGTTCGTCGGCCTTCGCGCTGGTCTTGTAGTCCGCCAGGACCACCGTGCCGTTGATCCGCACGATGGCGTCGAGGGTGCCCGCGTAGGAGTAGGTGTCGTTGTAGACGGTCATCTCGGCGGCCAGGTACTCGGGCTGGAACGCTTGAACCCACGCTGTGAACCGGTCGAGGAACGGCCGCACCTCGTCGTCGACCTCCGGTCGCTCGCCGCTGATGGCGTAGCGCTCGCACGCGTCGTGGACGGCGGTGCCGAGCTCGGTGGCCGTGCGGGCCTGGCCCTTGGGCTTGCGGAACCGGGCGCTGGCGAGCCACCGGGTCGTCTCGGCCGGCCCGTCCTCCTCCACCATCTGCGGCAGCCGCTTGGCGACCCTGACCGCCTCGGCCGCCGTCATATTGGCCGCCCAGGGCACCAGGGCCGGCTTATCGAGCGCGGAGATCAGGGTCGTGACGCTCCAGAGCCTCGTGTCCTCAGCCTCCGGCTTTGCGACGTCGACCGGGACGGCGTTGGCGAGGAGATCGGTCATCGGGCGCCTCCCGGCGCTCCGGCCACGCGCCGGAGATCGGCGGCGAGCTGGATCGTTCCCGTCTCGCCATCGACGTTGAGGTCGTCGAGCCGGTCAGCGGCCAGGATCAGCAGGGAGCGGGCGCCGTCCTCGCCAGCTCCTGCGACCAGCCATCGCGCGCACGACCAGGGAGGAACGACCGGCGTCATGTCCGCACCTCGATTCCCGACGCACCATGCCGGGCGTCGGAGAAGGCGTCGCAGAGTTCCTCCCAGGCGGCGCGGGCTGCGTCCGCCTCCGTCTGCCAGTAGGAGCGGGCGGTCTCCTCGTCGGGAGCGCAGGTGTCGCGCCGCTGGAGGCAGAGCACCTGTCGATCGAGCAGGCACCGCAGCGCGGCGTCGACGGACCTGAGCGTGACGCTGGCGCGGGTGGCACTCGCCATCAGAAGCTCCCGCCGTCCGGGCCGGCATAGGAACCGGCTGCGGCGCTGACC
>JBOGGF010000358.1:0-16722 GCA_050743965.1 Acidimicrobiales bacterium | reverse complement strand
GCGCGGGCCATGTTGTCGCGGAGATAGTCGAAGCCGAGCTCGGTGTTCGTCCCGTAGGTGATGTCGGCGGCGTAGGCGTCGCGTTTGTCGTCGAAATCGGGGATCTCGGGGCTGACCCGACCCACCGTGAGGCCCAGGAAACGGTGGACCTGGCCCATCCATTCGGCGTCTCGACGAGCCAGGTAGTCGTTCACCGTGACCAGGTGGACGCCGCGGCCGCCCAAGGCGTTCAGGTACACGGGGAGGGTGGAGACGAGGGTCTTGCCCTCCCCCGTCTTCATCTCGGCGATCCAGCCGAAGTGCAGGGCCATGCCCCCCATGAGCTGAACGTCGAAGTGGCGCTGGCCCAGCACCCGCCACGCCCCCTCGCGGACCACGGCGAACGCCTCGATCAACAGGTCGTCGAGGGACTCGCCCTCGCCGAGGCGCTCGCGGAACTCGACCGTCTTGTGCTGGAGCTCCTCGTCGGAGAGGGCTTCCATCTCCGGCTCGAGCTCGTTGATCATCGGGACGATCTCGGCCAGGCGCCGGACCTTCTTGCCCTCGCCGGCGCGCAGGACTCGGGTGAGCACGGACATGACCCGTGAATGCTATCGGTACCGGAGCAGGCGCGGCCGGCGCGGCCGGCGTCCCCCCAATCGCGGGCCGGGGTGGCTGCGTGCGGCTGACCTGGTCTTTGTCCCCACACTCGCCTGCAGCGGAGCTGGCACCCCCGGGACCGGCGACCGCTCGAGGCGGCCCTACGGCACCGTCGGTGGAGCACGTCACTCCGTCACCGCCCGCCCCCGACCGTCGGGAGCCACGCGGGCAGGACTTACCCCTAAGCCGCACCATGCTCGGCAACCACGAGTTGCCTTACGTGGGTCGTTTCGCCTGCGACTGGCTTCGACTTGCAACCACAGACCCGCACGCAGCCGGGGATCACCTTAGGCCGCCGGCGGCGGTGGGCGGTGGGCGGTGAGACTCACCGCTCGTGGCGGCGGCGGAGAAGCTGGTCGGCGAAGGCGAGGACCAGACGGATGCCCAGGACGAGCGCCGCGGGCAGCAGCGACAGGCGGCGCCAGCTCGTCGCGGTCCGGGCGGCGAAGCGCAGGGCCGAGCGGTGGTGGGCCACGAGCATCCGGTAAGGGTGCCGCCGACGGGACACCCCTTCGGCGTGGGTCACCACCGCCCGGGGCTCGACACCGACCGACCACCCGGCCCGGTGCGCCCGCCAGCAGAGGTCCATGTCCTCGGCGAACATGAAGTAGCCCTCGTCGAAGCCGCCGAGCTCCTCGAGGACCGCCCGTCGGGCGAGGAAGCAGGCGCCCGACACCCAGTCGGCCGCCCGGGGCTCGCCGCCTCCGCCGGCCGCCGGCCGGTACCGCCGGGTGAAGGGGTTGTCGGGCCAGGCCAGGGCCAGCAGGGCATGGCCGGCGGCATCGACCATGGACGGGAAGCGGCGCACCGAGGGATAGACGGCGCCGGCCGTGTTCAGGATGCGGGGCCCGACGATCGCCCATTCGGGGCGGGCGTCGAGCGCCGCCACCAGGCACCGCGTCGCACCCGGGTGCAGCCGGAGGTCCGGGTTGCACACGAGGACCAGCTCGGTCGTCCCCGACGCGGCGACTCCCCGGTTCGCACCGGCGCCGTAGCCGATGTTGCGCCCGGTGACCATGAGGGGGACCCGGTGGGCGGCGGTGCCCAGGGCCGCCTCGGCGGTCGCGGCCGATCCGTTCTCGACCACGACCACCCGGCCGACGCCGTCCTCCCGGAGGGAGCGCACGCACTCGGCCAGCACCGGACCGGCGTCGTAGTCGACGACCACGGCCGCCACGCGCCCGCCCTCGGCTCGGTCTGGCTGGGTCACGGGCTCCCCCTCGTCGCCCCGTCGCTCGCCGGCGTCCGGCCGGCGCTCACCCGGAGCGGGGCACGCCGACGCCCGCAAAGTACTCGACGGTGGGGGCGAGCCCGTCCGCCAGTGCGGTGCACGGCTCCCAGCCCAGCATCCGCCGGGCGAGGGCGGTGTCGGGACAGCGCCGGGTGGGGTCGTCGGCCGGCAATGGGAGATGCTCGACCGGCGACGAGGAGCCAGTGGCGGCCAGGACCTCCTCGTCCAGGTCGGCCACGGTGCGCTCGTCGGGGTCCCGTTCACGGTGGACCAGGTCGTCGAGGCCCGGCTCGAAGATCGGCAGCTCCCCAAGCTCGATGTCGGCGAGCCGCCGGCGATCACACGTGCCGCCTCCTTCCGCCGTCGTCCCGTCCGCTCCGTCCACTGTCCTCGCAGGCATGGCGATGATGCCTTACCCCGAGTTCAGCGGGACCGATCACCGCCCGGGCGGCGAGCCGAGGGCCCGGACGAGGCGCTCGAGGCCGTCCTGCCACGGTGGGAGGAGCGGCAGCCCCGACAGCCGCATGGCGGCGTTGTCGAGGACCGAGTTGGCCGGACGGGTGGCGGGGCGGGGCGGCACCAGGTCGGCCGTGGCGATCGGCTCGACCCGGGCCGGGTCGTGACCGGCGGCCGCCAGCACCGCCCCGACGAACTCGAACCAGGTCGTCGCCCCCTGGTTGGTCACGTGGAAGACGCCGGGCCGGCGGTCGAGCGCCAGGGTCACGATCGCCGTCGCCAGGTCGGCGGTGAAGGTGGGGCTCCCGTGCTGGTCGTCGACGAAGCGCAGCGTCCCCTCCCCCTGCGCCAGGCGCAGGGCGGTCTTGACCATGTTGGCGCCCGACACCCCGCACACCCACGACGTGCGCACGATGGTGGTCCCCGGCCGGCACTCCCGCTCCCCCGCCCGCTTGCTCCGCCCGTAGACCGAGAGGGGTCGGGTGGGGTCCCACTCGCGGTAGGGCTCGGGGCTCGTGCCGTCGAAGACGTAGTCGGTCGACAGGTAGCAGAGGTGGGCGCCGACCCGGTCGGCCGCCTCGGCGACGTGACGGGTGCCGAGGGTGTTCACGGCGAACGCCCGGTCAGGGTCGCCCTCGCAAGCGTCCACCGCCGTCCAGGCGGCGGCGTGGACGACCACGTCGGGACGGAGGGCGTCGACAGCCGCGATGACGGCGTCGCGGTCCTCGACCGCCAGCGCGGCGTGGTCGGTCGCCACCACGTCGACGGCACCGGCCCGGGGCCCGGCGTCGTCGGGGCCGAGGAGCGAGCGCCGGCGCCCTCCTGGCGGGACGTTGCCCGAGAGGGCCGCGACGACGTCGTGGCCGAGCTGGCCGCCAGCGCCGGTGACGAGGACCCGCACGGAGCGCGCCGGCCCGCTCAGCCGACCGGCGCCCAGGCCGCCTCCACCACCGGCGCCCGGTCCCGCAGCGGCTCCCACCATGCGCGGTGGTCGGCGTACCACCGCACGGTGTCGGCCAGGCCATCGGCGAAGGGCACCCGGGGCTCCCACCCGAGCCCCCGGCGGATCTTGGACGAGTCGAGCAGGTACCGGCGATCGTGGCCCGGACGGTCGGGGACGATCTCCTTCAACGAGGCGGGCTTGCCGAGCGTCTCGAGCACCAGGTCGGCGATGTCGGCGATGCTCGCCTCGACGCCGCTGCCGACGTGGTACGTCTCGCCCACCACGCCCCGCTGCAGGACGGCATCGACGGCCGTGCAGTGGTCGTCGACGTGCAACCACTCCCGGCAGTTCTGGGTGGAGGCGTACAGCGGCAGCGACCAGTCGTCGAGGGCGTGGGTGGTGAAGAGCGGGATCACCTTCTCGGGGAACTGGTACGGGCCGTAGTTGTTGGAGCAGTTGGTGATGGTCACCGGCAGGCCGAACGTCTCGCCGTAGGCACGCACGGCGTGGTCGGCGCCGGCCTTCGACGCGTTGTACGGGGTGCGGGGCCGGTACGGGCTGTCCTCGCGGAACTGCTCGTCGGTGTCGAGGGCGAGGTCGCCGTACACCTCGCAGGTGGAGATGTGGTGGAAGCGGGACACCCCGTGGCGCCGCGCCGCCTCGAGCATCGTCTGGGTGCCGAGCACGTTGGTCTGGAAGAAGCGGGCCGGGTCGAGAACGGCGAGCGAGTTGTGCGACTCGGCGGCGAAGTGCACCACCGTGTCCACTGCCTCGACCTCGAGCGTGGCGAAGGCGGCATCGAGGTCGCACACGTCGCCGTGGACGAAGCGGATCCGGTCCTCGACGTCGGCCAGGTTGGGCCGGTTGCCGGCGTAGGTGAGGGCGTCGTAGGCGACAACATGGTCATCCGGGTGGCGCTCCCGCCAGTACCGCACGAAGTTGGAACCGATGAAGCCGGCACCGCCGGTTACGAGCAGGCGCATGGCGCAGAAGGCTACCCGAGCGTCCCCGCGACCCCGGGCGACCCGCCGGCGGCGGTCCGGCCCTCGGCCGCCGGGGGCCCGTCCACCGGGCGAAGGTGGACCACGTCGGCCGCCGACACCTGGTGGGTCTCGCCGCCCGCTACGACCACCAGGTGGCCCTCGTCGGTGAGGGCCGACGCCACCCCCTCGAGCTCGGTGACGGCCGCCCCGGTGGGCAGGGTCACCCGCACCCGCCGGCCCAGGGTGACGCACCGGTGACGCAGCTCCGCGGCCAGCGCCAACCGGCCCCCGGCGTCGTCGAGCCTGGCCGCCCGCGGCGCCAGGGCGGCGAGGAAAGCTTCGAGCAACGCCTCCCGGTCGACCGGCCGGCCGGCCTCCCGGCGCGCGCAGGTGCCCCCGGCGTCCGGCGGTCCGGGCCAGTCGATGTTGCAGCCGACCCCGACCACCACTGCGATCGAGCCCCGTCGCTCCCCGGTGGCGTCGAAGTCCGCCTCGGCCAGGACCCCGGCGAGCTTGCGGTCCCCGACCACCAGATCGTTGGGCCACTTGATCCCGGCCACCACCCCGGCCGCGACGGCGCAGGCGTCGGCGGCGGCGAGCGCCACCGCTGCGGTGCACAAGTACAGCCGGTCCGGCGGCAGGACGGGACGGAGCAGCACGGAGCACAGCAGGCAGGCGCCTGGCGGCGCCTCCCACCGCCGGCCGAGACGGCCCCGGCCCGCCGTCTGGTGCTCGGCCACCGCCACCAGCCCGGCGGGGGCGCCCCGTCGGGCCTCGTCGAGCACGTAGGTGTTGGTCGACGGGAGGGTGGCGAACCGGCGGACCTCCGCCCACGGCGCGGGGGACATGGCAGGAACCCTACGCGGCGTGACAGTGTTGACGGGCTGGGTTGGGCGCCCCCCAGTCGACCGGCGCCCCAGTCCCTCGAGATCGAAAGGCGAAGGCGCGGCGTGCTGGAGAAGGTCCTCATCGCGAACCGGGGGGAGATCGCCGTCCGAGTGATGCGCACCTGCCGCGAGCTGGGTGTCGGAACCGTTGCCGTCTACTCGGACCTCGACCGCGACGCCCTCCATGTCCGTATGGCCAACGAGGCCTATGCCCTCGGCGGGCAGTCGGCGGCCGAGAGCTATCTCAATACGGAGGCGATCCTCGACGCCGTGGCCAAGAGCGGGGCCGACGGGGTCCACCCCGGGTACGGCTTCTTCTCGGAGAACCCCGACTTCGCCCGGGCGGTCACCGGCCGGGGCGTCACCTTCATCGGGCCGCCAGCCGAGGCCATGGAGGTGATGGGCGACAAGATCAGCTCGCGCCTCGCCGCCGACCGGGCCGGCGTGCCCGGGGTGCCCGGCCGCTCCGAGCCCCTCGCCTCCCCCGACGAAGTGGTGGCTTTCGGCGAGACCCACGGTTGGCCGGTGGCCATCAAGGCCGCCTACGGCGGCGGCGGCCGCGGCATGAAGGTCGTGACCTCGCCCGACCAGGCGGCTGAGGCAGTCGAGTCGGCCCAGCGCGAGGCTCAGGCCTACTTCGGACGCCCCGAGGTCTACCTGGAGCGCTACCTGGCTTGGCCGCGGCACATCGAGATGCAGGTGCTCGCCGACACGCAGGGCAACGTGCTCTGGCTCGGCGAGCGCGACTGTTCGTGCCAGCGCCGGCACCAGAAGCTGGTCGAGGAGTCCCCCGCCCCCGACTTCCCCGACGAGGTCCGCCGGGCGATGGGCGCGGCGGCGGTCGAGGTGAGCCGGGCGTGTGGCTACGTGAACGCCGGGACCGTCGAGTTCCTCTACCAGGACGGCGAGTTCTACTTCCTCGAGATGAACACCCGCCTCCAGGTGGAGCACCCGGTCACCGAGCTCGTCACCGGCCTCGACCTGGTCGCCTGGCAGCTCCGGGTCGCCTCCGGCGAGGCCCTGCCGTTCGGCCAGGACGACGTCGTCCGCCGGGGCCACGCCATCGAGGTGCGGCTCAACGCCGAGGACCCGGCCGGCGGGCGGTTCGTGCCGTCCCCCGGCACCATCACCCGGTTCGACCCGCCGGCCGGACCCGGCATCCGGCTCGACGCCGGGTACGTCGCCGGCGACACCGTCAGCCAGTACTACGACAACCTGGTGGCCAAGCTGGTGGTGTGGGCCGAGGACCGTGACCTGGCGCGGCGGCGCATGCTCCGGGCGCTGGAGGAGACCCGCATCGAGGGCGTCGCCACCACCATCCCTGCCGACGTGGCCATCCTCTCCCACCCCGACTTCGCCGAAGCCCGCCACTCGACCAATTGGGTCGAGGATCGCCTCGACCTCTCCGGCGTCGCGGCCACCGCCGGCGCGGCGGCGCCGCCGGTGCCGGTCGGCGCGGAGGGCGAGCGGGTGCTCCGGCAGGTGACGGCCGAGGTCGACGGCCGGCGCTTCGAGCTCGCGCTCTGGGTCCCCGACCCCGGCGTGGCGGTCGCTTCGGCGCCAGGGACGGCCGCCACCCGGCAGCGCAAGCACACGTCCCACGCCGCCGCCGGCACAGGGTCGGGCTCGGTGACCGTCCCGATGCAGGGGACGATCGTCAAGGTGGTGGTGGCCGTGGGCGACGCCGTCGAGGCGGGACAGACGATCTGCGTCCTCGAGGCGATGAAGATGGAGAACGCCATCAGCGCCGAACGTGCCGGCGTGGTCAAGGAAGTGCGGGTCGCCGCCGGCGACGCGGTGGGTGGGGGCGACGTCGTCGCCGTGATCGAGTAGCGGCGGTGGCCGACGATCCCAAGGCGGCAGCCGAGGTGGCGGTGGCGGCACGTGCCGAGGCACTGGTGGCCCTCAGCCACGACCTCCACGGGCACCCCGAGACGGCCTTCGCCGAGCAGCGCTCTGCCGCCGTCGTCGCCAGCGCACTGGCCGACGGCGGGTTCGCCGTGTCGGAGGGCATCTGCGCCCTGCCGACCGCCTTCGCCGCCCGTGCCGGCTCGGGACCGCTCGTCCTCACCATCTGCGCCGAGTACGACGCCCTGCCCGGGGTCGGCCACGCCTGCGGGCACAACATCATCGCCGCCGCCGCCACCGGTGCCGGCCTGGCACTGGCCCCGCTGGCCGACGACCTGGGCATCACGGTCCTCGTCCTGGGCACCCCGGCCGAGGAAGGCGGCGGGGGCAAGGTCCTCCTGCTCCAGCGGGGCGCCTTCGAGGGCGTCCACGCGGCGATGATGGTCCATCCCTGGCCGACCGAACGGCTCGCCGCACATTGCCTCGCCGTCTCCCACTTCGACGTCCACTTCCGCGGGAAGGAGGCCCACGCCTCGGCTGCCCCGTGGGAGGGCGTGAACGCCCTCGACGCCATGACCGTGTCACAGGTGGCGATCGGCCTCCTGCGCCAGCACCTGCGCCCGGGCGACCAGGTCCACGGAGTCGTCCTCGAAGGAGGCGAGGCGGCCAACGTCGTCCCCTCCGCCGTGCGGGGCCGGTTCATGTGCCGCGCCGACAGCCTGGAGTGCCTCGAGCGCCTCGACCCCCGGGTGCGAGCCTGCTTCGAGTCCGGCGCCCTCGCCACCGGCGCCGGCGTCTCCTTCGAGGAGCTCTCCCCCGTCTACTCCCACATGCAGAGCGACCCCGAGCTCTTGGCAGCCTACCGTTCGAACGCCGAGGCCCTCGGGCGCCGCTTCTCCCTCGACGACGAAGAGGTGCCGGCCCCCACTCTGTCGACCGACATGGCCAACGTCTCGCTCGCCCTGCCCACCATCCACCCGCTCATCGGCATCGACGCGGGCGGGGCGGTCAACCACCAGCCGGCCTTCACCGAGGCCTGCGCCACGCGATCGGCCGACGCCGCTGTGCACGACGGGGCCCTGGCGATGGCGTGGACGGCCATCGACGCCGCCATCCGGCCGGCGCTTCGTAGCCGGCTGCTCGGAGCGGCGGCGTGACCGCCGGCGGCGGCCCGGTGCTCGAGCACGCGGTGCTCGAGATCGTGCCCGGCAGGGAAGCGGAGTTCGAGGCGGCCTTCGACGAGGCGGTGCCCCTCCTCGCCGCCAGCGAGGGGTGCCGCACGGTGCGGCTCTCCCGCTGCGTGGAGGAACCCGGCCGCTACCTGCTGCTGGTGGAGTGGGACTCGGTCGAGGCCCACGCCGAGGGATTCCGGGGATCGCCGGTCTACGACGAGTGGCGCCGGCTGCTCCACCACTTCTGGGAACCGCGGCCCACCGTCGAGCACTTCGCCACGGTCGCCACGGGCTGACGGTCCGGGGCCGCCCGTCAGGGGTTGCCCGTGAGGGGTTGCCCGTGCAGCGCCGCCGGCGCCGGGGACGGTCCGGCTGGTCTCCGAAGGAGCCGATGGCCGAGGAGGACGGTCGCTGCCGCGCCGAGTGCGGCGGCGGCGGTGAGCACCCAGGCGATGGTGTACGACCCGCCGGCGACCACCACGCCCACCAGCAGCGGGCCGAGGACGCCACCGAGCCGGGCACCCACCTGGGTGATCCCGGTGGCGGCGGCGGGCGACTCGGGGTGCGAGCGCACCACGGCATACGTCAGCAGGCCGTTCCATCCCCATCCCGCCCCGAGCGCCACCACGGCGCCCAGGCCGAACAGCACCTCGCTCTCGAGCCCCGCGCCCACGGCCAGCAGAACGAAGCCGAGGACGCCGACGACCATCATCGACACGACGGCGACGAAGTGACGCCCGCCGCGTCGGTCGGCCCGCTCGCCGGCGCCGATGCGTGCCGTCATGGCGGCGACGCTGGCGACGGCCGCCAGGACACCCGCCATGCCCTTCGGATAGCCCGTCGCCACCGCCCCGCTCACAACGAACGCGGTGCAGCCGCTCGCCGCCAGCATCCCCAGACAGAAACCGGTGGCCACGACGACGAGCGGCAGCGTTCGCAACGGTGGCCGGGCCGCCTCCCGGCGCAGTCGCTGCCGCTCGCGGATGGAGGTACGAGATGCCGGGACCGAGAGCGAGGCCAGCAGGGCCACGAGCGCACCAATGCGGAAGGCCCACTGCCAGCCCACGCTCAGGGCGATCGTCGGCACCGCCAGCCCGCCGAGGAGCGAGGCCAGGGGGACCGCCGACTGCTTGATGCCGAAGGCGAGCCCTTGATGGTCCGCCGGCCTCCGCCGGGCGAGGAAGAGGTTCGTCGCCGGTGCGACGGCGCCACTCACCATGCCGGCCCCGGCAAGGAGCACGGCGAGGACCGTCCACGAGCGCGCTTGCGTTCCGAGCAGCAACAGGAGCGCCCCCGCGCAGACGGCCACCACCCGCATGACTCGCGCCCCTCCCACCGCTTCGGCGAGACGGCTGGCGGGGACGGAGCTCGCCGCCGCACCGAGGTAGAAGATGCTGATGGCCAGGCCGAGCGCGGCCGCGCCGAACTGCAGCGAGCTGCGCATCTGCACCGCCATGGTCGCCGTCAGGGAGGCGGGCAGCGCGCTGGTCGCCGTCACGAGAACGGCGGCGGCCAGGTCCCGACGGCCACCGGCCGTCCTGCCCCGATGCGCGGGTCCGCCCGCCCCTACCCCCGCCTCCGGCCCCGTCGAAACTTCCGTCTCGATTCCCTTTCTCGATGATGCGGGCGACACGCTTCGCCGCGGCGCTGCGCCGGTCAGCCCGGCTGGTAGACCCCGAATTCGGCCCGCAGCACGTCGGACACCTCGCCCAGGGTGGCCATGCGGCGGAGTGCTTCCTTCATCGGTACGAGCAGGTTCTGGCTGCCCCGGGCAGCCGCCCTGACGTCGTCCAGGGCGGCGTCGACGGGCGCCTGGTCCCGCTCGGCCCGCACCCGCCCCACCCGGGCCACCTGGGCCCGTTGGAGCACGACATCGATCGGGAACACCTCGACCGGCTCGCTGGCCTCGTCGACGAACCGGTTGGTGCCGACGACCACCTTCTCCCCGCCGTCGACGGCCTTGGCGTAGGCGTAGGCCGCGCCCTCGATCTCGTCCTGGAGGAACCGGGCCTCGATGGCCGCCACCGCCCCGCCCATCTCGTCGATACGCACCAGGTAGCGCTGGGCGCCCTCCTCGACGGCGTCGGTGAGCGACTCGACGTAGTACGAGCCCCCGAGCGGGTCGACGGTGTCGGCCACGCCGGACTCGAAGCCGATGATCTGCTGGGTGCGGAGCGCGATCTTGGCCGCCCGGGTCGTGGGCAGGCCCAGTGCCTCGTCGAACCCGTTGGTGTGCAGGCTCTGGGTCCCGCCGAGCGCGGCAGCCAGCGCCTGCACGGTGACCCTGGCGATGTTGTTCTCCGGCTGTTGCGCCGTGAGGGTCGAACCACCCGTCTGGGTGTGGAACCGGAGCACCTTGGAGCGGTCGTCCTTGGCGCCGAACCGCTGGGTCATGATGCGAGCCCACATCCGCCGGGCGGCCCGGAACTTCGCCACCTCCTCGAAGAGGTTGTTGTGGGCGTTGAAGAAGAACGACAGCCGGGGGGCGAACTCGTCGACGTCGAGCCCGGCGGCGAGCGCGGCCTCCACGTAGGCGATGCCGTCGGCCAGGGTGAAGGCCACCTCTTGGACCGCCGTCGAGCCCGCCTCGCGGATGTGGTAGCCGGAGATGGAGATGGTGTTCCAGTTCGGCAGGTGCTTCCGGCAGTAGGCGAAGGTGTCGACGACGAGGCGCATCGACGGTCGGGGCGGGTAGATGTAGGTGCCCCGAGCCACGTACTCCTTCAGGATGTCGTTCTGGATCGTGCCCCGGATCCCCTCCCCCGGCACGCCCTGCTCCTCGGCGACGAGCTGGTAGAGCAACAGGAGGACGGCGGCCGTGGCGTTGATGGTCATCGACGTGGTGACGGTGTCGAGCGGCAGGCCGGTGAGTAGCAGGCGCATGTCGGCCAGAGAGTCGATCGCCACCCCCACCTTGCCGACCTCGCCCTCGGCCCGCCCGTGGTCCGAGTCGTAGCCCATCTGCGTCGGCAGGTCGAAGGCGCACGACAGGCCGGTCTGTCCGTGGGCGAGGAGGAACTTGAAGCGCTCATTGGTCGACTCGGCCGTACCGAAGCCGGCGTACTGACGCATGGTCCAGAGCCGCCGCCGGTACATCTCGGGATGGACGCCGCGGGTGTAGGGGAAGCGGCCCGGCTCACCCAGGTTCTCTTCGGGGTCCCAGCCGGCGAGGTCCTCGGCCCGGTAGACGGGCCGTACCTCGATGCCTGAATCGGTCCGGCGACCACCATGGGCCCCCGGGGGCTTGGCGGCGCGATCGTCAGGGAGCACTGCCACAGGTTACGAGAGGTGGGTTCCAGGGAGCCACGCCGGCGAGGCGAGCCGTCGTCATCTCGTGCGAGCGTCGTCAGCCGGGTCGACAGCACCGGTCGAACCGGTCGACTCCGGCCCCGGGTCGTCGGGCACCCCGATGCGGCCGAGGAGGTCGACGAGGGCGGCGCGGCGGTCGGCGGGTATGCACCCGGTGGCGCGGTTGGCCACCTCGGTCGCCCGGAGACGGGACGAGGCGAGCCGGGACCGGCCCTCCGCCGTGAGGTCCAGCAGGACGACCCTGCGGTCCGTCGGGTGGGGGCACCGCTCGACCAGGCCCGCGGCCACGAGCCCGTCGACCAAGTCGGTGGTGGAGCGGGGCACCACCTCGAGCGCCGCGCTCACGTGCCCCATCGAGCGCGGGCCCTCGGCCAGCAGACGGAGCACCTTGAGCCGGGAGAGGGACAGGCCCTCCTCCCGCAGGCGGGCATCCGTCGCCGTCCGCACCCGGTGCCCGGCCATCAGCAGGGCATCGATGATCTCGTCCCCGGTGTCGGGCCCCGTCGCTCTCCGGCTCACGCTCGCTCCCACGTCTTCCCCGGGCTCGGACCACCCGGGTGGCCCCGGCCCCGTCGTCGTGACCGCGCCGGCGCCACCATTATAGTGAGGGTCCTCATTATGAGGGGTACCCGCATCAACCAGAAGGTCGCCGTGGCGGTGGTCTTCGTCGCCGCCATGTTCATGACGATCATGGACGCGACGATCGTCAACGTCGCCCTGCCGACGCTCGGCCACACCTTCGGCGTCCCGGCGACGTCGGTCGACACCGTGGCGATCTACTTCCTTGTCAGCCTGGCGGTGGTCATCCCGGCCTCCGGCTGGCTCGGCGACCGGTTCGGCGGCAAGCGGGTGCTGCTCGCCTCCATCGTGGTGTTCACCGTCAGCTCGGTCCTGTGCGGGTTGGCCGGCTCGCTCACCGAACTGGTCGTCTTCCGCGTCGTCCAGGGGATCGGCGGGGGGATGCTCGTCCCCGTGGGCATGGCCATGCTCTTCCGGGCCTACCCCCCGGCGGAGCGGGTGCAGGCGTCGGCGGTCCTGACCGTCCCGACGACCTTGGCCCCCGCCCTCGGCCCGGTGCTCGGCGGCCTGCTGGTCACCGACCTTTCGTGGCGGTGGGTCTTCTTCGTCAACGTGCCCCTCGGTATCGCCGCCTTCGCCTTCGGCCTCGCCTTCCTCGACCACGACACGCCCCATCGGCCGGGGCGGTTCGACACGGCCGGCTTCGTCCTGTCCGGCGGCGGCCTGGGGCTGCTCATGTACGGCATCTCCGAGGGCCCGATCCTCGGATGGAACCGGGCCGTGGTCCTCGCCAGCATCGCCGGCGGCGGCCTGCTCGCAGTGGGCGCGGTCGCGACCGAGCTGCGGGTGCCCGAGCCGCTCCTCGACCTCCGGCTCCTCGCCAATCGACTGTTCCGGACGTCCAACGTGGTGATGGTCCTTGGAGCGGCCGCCTTCCTCGGGGCGATCTACCTGTCGTCGCTCTTCTACCAGGACGGGCGAGGCCTCACCGCCCTCGCCTCCGGCCTCAGCATCTTCCCCGAGGCGATCGGGGTGATGAGCGGCGCCCAGCTGGCCAGCCGCTACCTCTATCCGACCCTCGGCCCTCGCCGGCACGTCACCATGGGACTGGTGGGGGTGGCGGCGTCGGTCGGCTGCATGGCCCTCATCGGGAGCGACACCAGCCTGTGGTGGATGCGGCTGCTCATGTACACCATGGGCTTCGCCATGGCCCAGGTGTTCGTACCCATCCAGGCGGCGGCGTTCGCCACCATCACCCCGGCCGAGACGGGGCGGGCGTCGACGATGTTCAACGCCGTGCGCCAGCTGGGCAGCGCCGTCGGCGTGGCGCTGGTCACCACGGCGATCGTGGCGGTGGGGACGACGACGCACGTCGTCGGCCACGTGGCACCGCACCTCACGGCGTACCACGCCGGCTTCCTGCTGGCGGCGGCCCTGGCGGCCCTGGGCGCGGCGGCGGCCCTGCGCATCGTGGATGCCGACGCGGCGTCGACCATCGTCCCCCGGCGGCACCGGGCCGAGCGAGCGACCGGACGACCGGCGGCGACCATCCCTGCGCCGGGCGAGGCCCCGGCCGCCGCCGTCGGGTAGCGACCTCCGCCCGAGCAGATCAGGCCGCCGACGCCGGAGCGCTCGGTTACCACAGGGCGGAGCGGTCGACGAACGGGGCTTGGCAGGGCGGGCCGTCTGCCACTTCCACCGTCGGAAGGCGTGACGGGTCGTCGGGCACGGTGACGAGGGCCGACGACCGGGTGCCGAAGCCTTCGGCGTGGACGCAGGCGGCGAGCGTCGCGGGCGGGCGGGCACGATCCCGACCGGCGTCCCCCTCGCCACCGGGGGCCGGGCGATGGTCGGCCAGCACGGCGGCAAGCAAGCGGTGGAGGTCTTCGACGGGGAGGTCGGCCGGCAGCTGGCCGACGAGGAGCTCGACGTGGTGGACCTTGGCCGACGGCCCCCCCGGTGGGCCGTTCTCCAGCACGTGGGTCCCCGGCGGCAGCGCCACCACCGTGGGGCGTGCGCCGGCGACGGTCACGGCGAAGACCTCGCGACGGTCCCCCACCAGCATCCAGGCCGGGTTGTACTCGGTGGGGACCACCTCGTCGGCGAGGGCGGCCGCCGCCGCCCGGGCCGAGCGGTGGCCGGCCGCCAAGAGGGGGAGGGCACCGCGGGAGCGCTTGGTCGGGTCCCGCCCAACCGACGTCGGCGCGTTGGTGAGGCCGGCGACGACGCCGTGCTCGTTGACCGCCAGCCAGGTGCCGCCGGCCAGCAGGTCCCTGCCCCCGAGGACCCGAGGTCCGATCTCGCGGAGCACGGTGACTGCCTCCGCCGGGCGCTCGAGGCGCTCGTCCCGGTTGGCCGCCACCACGAGGGGTTCGTGGGCGTCCGGGCGCGACACCATGACCAGCAGGCACACTGCGGCCACCGTAGACGGCGGCAACCCCCCACCAGCTCAGCCCGGGATACCGACCGTCTCGTGCAGGTGCAGGCCGTGGGCGGCGGCGAGCAGCTCGGCCGCCTTCTCACCGATCATGATGGCGGCGGCGTTCGTGTTGCCGCTCACGATGTTGGGCATGACACTGGCGTCGGCCACCCGGAGCCCGCCGACGCCGAGGACGCGCAGGGCCGGGTCTACCACGCTCCCGATCCGGCACGTGCACGCCAGATGGTAAACGGTGAAGGAGTAGTGGCGGGCGACGTCCTCGAGCAGCTCGTCGCTCGGCACGTCGCCCTCGGTGTACCCGTGCTTGGCCGCCAGCGCCGGCGGGACGAACGGCGATCCCAGCCTGCGGTCCCCGGGCCAGCGATCCACCACGTCGAGCGCCCGCCGGAGGACGGCGAGCATGACCGCCATGTCGTGGGGGTCGTCGTAGTAGTGCATCCGGATGGCGGGGTGGTCCAGCGGGTCGGCGCTCGCGAGCACGATCTCGCCCTCGCTGTGCGGCTGGACCGGGTTGGCGAGGACGATCACCGACTCGGCCTCGGGCGCGAGGCGGACGGCGGCGTCGTCGAAGAAGTCGTCGGGGTCCACCCGCAGGCAGCGCCGCCAGATGTCCTCGTCGTAGCCGCAGACGAAGATCGCCAGCTGGGCGTCGTGGGTGTGGTCGTCGCCGAGGCCGGTCGAGAACCACGCCGCGGCGTCGTAGAGCGACGAGGAACCGAGGCCCTGCCCGGTCATGAACCAATCGAGGAGCCGTGCCTCGGCCTCCGCCTTCAGCGCCTGAAGCTCCTCGGGCAGGTCGGCGTCGTCCGCCGGGTCGGCCGGCAGCGGTCCCCGGGGAGCCCGCAGGGCCTCCGGCCCCATCGACAGGTTCATCTCCCGCATGGCGATCCCCAGTCCGGGCGCGGAGAAGAAGAGCCCGACCTGGAGGTGGTCCTTGAGGTGCTTGCCCACCTCGGGCGCGTCCACCCGGCACGGCACGCCGGCAGACTCGAGCTCCTGGCGCGGCCCGATTCCCGAGAGCATGAGGACATGGGGCGAGCCGACGGCGCCGGCGCTCAGCACCACCTCCCGGGCCGCCGTCACCACGTGGGTCGCCCCGTCCGCCGTCCGGTACTCGACGCCGGTCGCCCGTGGCCTGAGGTCGCCGTCGCCGTCGCCGTCGCCGCCCTCCAACACGACCCGGGTGACGTGGGCCCCGCAGACAGTGGACAGGTTGGGGCGGGCCGACACCTCCCCCTCGAGGAAGGCGGCGTAGGTGCTCGACCGCTTGCCCCCGCGCGTCGTCGCCTGGAGGAGGGAGACCACGCCCTCGGGGCGCCGGCGGTCGCGGCCGTTGTAGTCGCCCCGGGGGATCCCGGCCGCCTCGACCGCGTCGACGAACGCCTGGGCTCCCGGCAGGACGGGGGCCCGCACCGAGACGCCGAGCGGGCCGTCGGTGCCGTGGGCGTCGGGGTCGACCACGATGTCACCGCTCGGCGCCAGCCCCTCGCTCTTCTTGAAGTAGGGCAGCACCTCGTCGTAGCGCCAACCGGTGGCACCGCCCGCGGCCCAGGCGTCGAAGTCGCCGGGATGACCGCGCACGTACGCCAGGTAGTTGAGCGACGAAGACCCGCCGAGCATCTTGCCCCTCGGCACCATCATCCGGCCCCCGAGCAGGCCGAGGCCGCAGTTCCCCGGGTCGGCGGTGTACATCCAGTCGGTCGCCGGGTCCTCCTGCATCGCCGGGCACGCCGCGGGAAGGATCGAGAGCAGCGGTGGCGGGTCGCCGGCCTCGAGGAGCGCGACCCGGCAGCCGGGGTCCTCCGACAGCCGGGCGGCCACGACCGCCCCGGCCGATCCCCCGCCGACCACGACGAAGTCGAACACCTGGTCCATTGGGCCGGATGCTACCGGCCGGGACCGGAACCGGATTGGCCCTCACTGCTCTTGCCACGGCGAGCGGTGTGATCCGCAGTCGCGACTCCTCAGCGCGTGTGGGGCATGCAGAGATCGTCATACTCGGCGATGACGATCTCGCCAGCATGCTCGCCGCACGCTGGGCACTGCGGGTCCCGGCGCACCTTGAAGGTGCGGAAGGACTCCTCGAGGGCGTCGAAGGCGAGGAGCCGACCGACCAGCGAGTCGCCTAGGCCGAGCAGCATCTTCACTGCTTCGAGGGCCTGGATGGAGCCGACGACGCCGCAGAGCACCCCGAGCACGCCGGCCTCGGCGCACGACGGGGCCAGCTCGGCCGGCGGCGGCTCGGGGATCAGGCAGCGGTAGCAGGGCCCGACGTAGGGATCGAAGACGGTGGCC
>JBOGGF010000357.1:0-3428 GCA_050743965.1 Acidimicrobiales bacterium | reverse complement strand
GTGCCGGTCGAACCGGCTACCGCCGGCCCGGGACCGCCATCCCCACTGCAGGCGAGTGTGGGGTCAAAGACCAGGTCAGCCGCGCGTCGCTCACGGTGCCATTCCACCGGTGCCATTCCTGGCCGGTGTCATCCCCGACGGCGAGGAGGACGAACCCGTAGGCGAGGTAATCCGGTACGCCAGGTAGTGAGGTCGTACCGCACCGCACAACCCGAGGAGGCGAGCAAGTGGACGTGGTCATTGCGCAGGGCAGGAGAATGGTGTCCAACGGCGTGAGGGCGCTGACCGAGGAGAAGGTGGGCCGGCTCGGGCACCGGTGCCCGGGCTTGGAACGCGCCGAGGTGCACTTCTTCGAGGAGCGCAATCCGAGGATCGCCGACTGCGAGTGCTGCGAGGTGACCATCGTGGGCCACGGGCGCACCGTCCGGGCCCGGGCCGCCGCACCGGTGCCACTCGTCGCCGTCGACCTGGTGGTGGAGAAGCTCGAGCACCAGCTGGAGAAGACCAAGGGTCGCCTGGTGGCCCGCACCAATCCCCGGCGCCGACCGGCCAATTCCGTCTCGGTCCTCCACGAGCGGGTGCGCACCGCCTGACCGGGGACCTGGTGACCGGGGACCTGGTGACCCGGTGTCACTGTTCCGGCGCCCGGACGGCGGGCCCCGGAGGCGAACGCGCCCGACAGTCGCGAACACGTGCGACAGTCGCGAACACCTCCGACAGTAGAGTGAGAAGCCCATGAGCGTGCTCACCAAAGTCCTCCGCGCCGGTGAGGGGAAGAAGGTCCGTCGGCTGGCCGAGCTGGTTCCCCTGGTCAATGCGCTCGAGCCGGAGATGGAGGCGAGGTCCGACGGCGAGTTGCGCGCCCTCACCGACACCTTCCGGCAGCGCCTGGCGGACGGAGAGGCTCTCGAGGACCTGCTGGTCGAGTCCTTCGCGTTGGTGCGGGAAGCGGCCTGGCGCGTGCTCGGCCAGCGCCATTTCGACTGCCAGCTGATGGGGGGCATGGCCCTGCACTTCGGGTGGATCGCCGAGATGAGGACCGGGGAGGGCAAGACCCTGGTCTCGACGCTGCCCGTGTACCTCAACGGCCTCACCGGCCTGGGGGTCCACGTGGTGACGGTCAACGACTACCTGGCCACTCGCGACGCCGAGTGGATGGGACGGCTCCACCGCTGGTTGGGGCTCACCGTGGGGCGGGTCGGGCCCGACGTGGTCGAGCCGGCCGACAAGAAGGCGGCCTACGACGCCGACGTCACCTACGGCACCAACACCGAATTCGGTTTCGACTACCTGCGGGACAACATGCAGTGGTCGCGGGAGACGATGGTCCAGCGGGGTCACGCCTTCTCCATCGTCGACGAGGTCGACTCGATCCACATCGACGAGGCCCGGACGCCGCTCATCATCTCGGGTCCGGCCGACGAGGCGGCCCGCCTCTACTACCAGTTCGCCTCGATCGCCCGCACCCTCCAGCGCGACGTCGACTACGAGGTCGACGAGGAGAAGCGGCACGTGGTGCCGCTCGAGTCCGGCATCGAGAAGGTGGAGCGGACGGTCGGCGTGGACAACCTCTACGACGCCGTCGCCACCAACTACGTGCACCAGCTGACCAAGTCCCTGGAGGCCAAGGACCTCTATCACCGGGACAAGGAGTACCTGGTCGACCAGGGCGAGGTGAAGATCGTGGACGAGTTCACCGGGCGGACCCTGGAGGGCCGGCGTTGGTCCGACGGGCTCCACCAGGCGGTCGAGGCGAAGGAGCGGGTGCGGATCCGGGAGGAGAACCACACCTGGGCCACGGTCACGCTCCAGAACTTCTTCCGCCTCTACGACAAGCTCGCCGGCATGACCGGCACGGCGGAGACGGAGGCGGCGGAGTTCGCCAACACCTACAACCTGCCGGTCGTCCCGATCCCGACCAACAAGCCCATGGTCCGGGCCGACGAGCCGGACCTCGTCTTCAAGACGGAGATGGCGAAGTTCAACGCCGTGGTCGATGACATCATCGAGCGCCAGGAGGCGGGCCAGCCGGTGCTGATCGGCACGGCGTCGGTGGCCAAGTCCGAGGTGCTCTCCCGACTGCTCGACAAGCAGGGCGTGCCCCACCAGGTGCTCAACGCCAAGCAGCACTTCCGGGAGGCGGAGATCGTCGCCCAGGCCGGCCGGCTGGGCGGGGTCACGGTGGCCACCAACATGGCCGGGCGAGGCGTCGACATCATCCTCGGGGGCAATCCCGAGCTGCTGGCGCAGCACCAGGCGCTGGCCGACGGGGTGGACCTGTCGACCGACGAGGGCAAGGCCGAGCTCGCCCGGTTGGTCGCCCGCTTCGAGGCGCACTGCCGCGAGGAGGGCGAGAAGGTCCGGGAGCAGGGTGGCCTCTACGTGCTCGGCAGCGAGCGCCACGAGAGCCGCCGGATCGACAACCAGTTGCGGGGCCGGTCCGGGCGCCAGGGTGACCCGGGGGAGAGCCGCTTCTACCTCAGCCTCGAGGACGACCTGATGCGGCTGTTCGCCACCGGGGCGATGAACTGGGTGATGGGCCGGGCCCTGCCCGAGGACGTCCCCATCGAAGCGAAGATGGTGAGCAAGGCCATCGAGCGGGCGCAGAACACGGTCGAGGGCCGCAACTCGGAGATCCGCAAGGAGGTCCTCAAGTACGACGAGGTGATGAACGAGCAGCGCAAGGTGATCTACGCCCGGCGCCTGCAGATCATCGACGGCGAGGATCTCGAGGAGCACACCCGCGAGCTCGTCGAGGAGACCATGCGGGTGCTGGTGCAGGCCGCCTGCCCCAGCGACTACCCCGAGGAGTGGGACCTCGAGCTGCTGCTCAAGGAGGCCACCCAGTACTACCCGACCGAGTTCACCGTCGAGGACCTGGCCGAGGGGACGAGCGCCGCCCAGGTGGCCGAGAGCCTCGTCGACGATGCCCTGGCGTACTACGAGCGCCACACCGAGTCCCTCCCTGGCGGCGACGAGGACGCCCGGGAGATCGAGCGCCAGGTGATGCTCCAGATCATCGACGCCCGCTGGCGGGACCACCTGGCCGAGATGGACTACCTGCGCGAGGGCATCAACCTGCGGGCCATGGGCCAGCAGGATCCCCTGGTGGCCTGGCAGCGGGAAGGGTTCGACATTTTCGGGCAGCTGATCGACGCCATCGACGACGACTACCTCCGCTACGTGCTGCACGTGGAGGCCGTGGCCGAGCCGGCGACCGAGCCCGCCCTCGACCAGGCCGTCTACGAGGCCGCCGACGACCCGGTTGCCGGCACCCTGGCGCTCGCCGGCCAGCTGCTGGCGGAGCATGGGGTCGACCTGCCGACCACCGAGGCGGCCCGTCAGGTGGCTGGCGACACCGGCGGCGCCGGCGCCGCACCCGGCCAGCCGGCTCGCTCTCGCCACGCCGCACCGACCCCGCCCCGCCC
>JBOGGF010000356.1:0-7016 GCA_050743965.1 Acidimicrobiales bacterium | reverse complement strand
CGCGCCGGTGAAGTACCCGATCAGCTCGACCAGCTCGTCGGGGAAGCGCTCAGCGCCGAGGTCGGTCGTTCGCCGCAGGGCCCGTGCCGTCAGGGCGTCGGTTCCCGGAGCGCGCCCGATGCCCAGGTCGACCCGTCCGGGGTGGAGGGCCTCGAGCGTGCCGAACTGCTCGGCGATCACGAGCGGTGCGTGGTTCGGCAGCATGACGCCGCCCGATCCGACCCGGATGGTGGAAGTCGCCGCCGCCACGTGGGCCAGCAGGACCGCCGGGGCCGAGCTGGCCACGGCCGGCATACCGTGGTGCTCGGCCACCCAGAACCGCCGGTACCCGAGCGCTTCGACCGCGCCCGCCAGGTCGGTGGCCTCCTCTAGGGCTCGACCGGGGTTGGACCCCTCGGCCACGGTGGCGAGCTCGAGCACGGACAGCGGGACACGGTTCACCACCGCTTCAACGCTGTCGTCCCTCCCCAGCTTCCCACCGGTCATTTCGTGGCGCCGGCCCGCTCAGCGCCCCAACCGGTCCCGCTGCACCTTCCCCATGGCATTGCGAGGCAGGGAGCCGACCAGCCGGTAGTGGCGCGGCCGCTTGTAGGGGGCCAACCGGTCGGCGGCGAGCGCCTCGAGGTCGGCTGCTCCTGGACGGGCATCGCCCGGCACGACCCACGCCACCACCGTCTCTCCCCACTCGTCCGATGGCTCTCCCGCCACCGCCACCTCGGCCACGTCGGGGTGGGCGAGGAGCACGTCCTCCACCTCGGCCGGGTAGACGTTGAACCCGCCCGAGAGGATGAGGTCGTGACGGCGCCCGAGGATGGACAGGTAGCCGTCCGCGTCACGGCCGGCGAGGTCGCCGGTGCGGAACCAGCGCCCCTCGAAGGCATCCTCCGTCGCCGCCGGCCGCTCCCAGTAGCCGCCGAAGACCGACGGGCCCGACACCAACAACTGCCCCTCGGTCGGTTCGACCTCGGCCGCAGCACCGGCGCCGGATCCCCCGTCGTCGAATGCCGTGAGCCGGGCCACCACCCCGGGGAGCGGGAAGCCGACGGTGCCCGGCCGCCGTTCCCCGTCGTAGGGGTTGGAGACGGTGAGCATCGTCTCGGTCATCCCGTATCGCTCGAGCACGGCGACGTCCGCCTCCCGGCGCAGTGACGACCAGAGGGGGGTGGGCAGTGGCGCAGATCCCGAGATGCACAGCCGGAGGCGGGACAGCTCGCCGGCACGACCGGAACCGAGGAGCCGGTGGTACATGGTCGGGACGCCGAAGTAGAGCGTCGCCGAGTGCTTGCCGGCCGCGCCCAGCACGGCGTCGGGCGAGAACTTGGGCAGCACCACGGACGAAGCCCCGGCGGTCAGCGTGCCGAAGAGGCCGGCGCACAGGCCGTGGACGTGGAACAGCGGGAGGGCGAGCACCAAGCGGTCGTCGGGCTGCCACCGCCAGCCCAGGGCCAGGGACCGCACGGCGGCAAGCAGGTTCCCGTGGCTGAGAACGGCCCCCTTGGGGCTGCCCGTCGTGCCCGACGTGTACACGATCAGCGCCGGATCGTCGGCGCCGGCCGTGTCGAGCTCCGGCTCCCGTGCTGCGTCCCCGTTACCGGTACCCGACCTGTGTGACGACTCGTGCGGCGACCCGTGGTACGAGAGGTCGGGGCGGAGAGCGGCGAGCAGCCCGGGTGCGGCCGCCGCGACCCAGGCGGCCTGATCCGGGCGCTCGACGACGACAACGGCTGGCCGGGTGTCGGCGACGACGTGGCCCAACTCACGCTCGGTGTACGTCAGGTTGGCCGGCACGACGACGGCGCCGAGGCGGAGCGCGGCCAGGCAGCTCACGACGGCATCGAACGACGGCTCGGCCGACCACACCATGCGTTCGCCTGCCGACAGCCCGGCGGCGGCCAGAAGTGCAGCCGCTCGGCGCGTCGCCTCGTCCAGCTGGCCCGCCGTACGCCAGCGATCCCTGGAGCCCTCACCCTCGAACCGCAGGACCGGCGCCGAGGGCTCGCGCTCCCACCGCGCCGCCCAGAGTGCCGGCATCGTGCCTCCCTCGGTCAGCTGCGCCGGTTCGAAGGACGCCGGATCGTCGAGGTGTGCCGCCCAGGGGGAGGCTGTCGAGCTCGTCACGCCAGGAATGGTACGGGTTGGCGCTTCAGTCCGGACCGGCGGCGAGCGCCTCGACGATCTCGCCCACCGGTCGATCCGTGGCGCGGGCGAACCCCGTCCCGGCCCACAGGCTCATCCGCTCGACGTCGCCAGCGGCTGATGCGGCGGCACGGAATGGCCGCGTCGCATTGTTGACCTCCGGGTAGGCGGCGGGTGCGTCGCGGTGCATGGCGAGGAAGCCGTTCACCAGACCCCGGGCCGGACGGCCGCTGAAGGCCCGGGTGACCTCGGTGCAGGTGTACCGGCCCGACGCGAGCGCCTCCTTGTGGCGAGGATGCGCGCCGCTCTCCGGCGAGCGCAGGAACGCCGTACCGCACTGCGCCGCCATGGCGCCGGCGGCCCGAGCCGCGGCGACGTCCTTCGACGTCATGAGGCCCCCCGCAGCGAGGAGGGGCCGGTCGGTGGAAGTGGCGACCTCGGCCAGCAACACGAGAAGGTCACCGCCGCCGCCCAAGGGTCCGTTGGCGAACGTGCCCCGGTGCGCGCCGGCCTCGCTCCCCTGCACGCACAGGAAGTCCGGCCCGGCCGCCGACGCAAGCCGGGCCTCACCGGCGTCGGTCACCGTGACGCCGACGGTCGAGCCGGCGGACTGCAGTGCGGACAGGACGTCGCGATCCGGGCAACCGAAGGTGAAGGTCACTACCGGCACGGGGTCGGCAACAAGGACCGCCAACTTGGCCGGCCAGCCGTCGTCATCCCAGATCGCCGGGCCGAGTGCGGCGCCGACCGCGTCGGCGTCACCGACGAGTGACGACAGGTAACGCTCCAGCGCCGCGGGTTCGGCGGTCGGCTCTCCCGGGACGAAGACGTTGACACCGAACGGTTCGGCGGTCGCGCCCCGGACCGCGGCGATCTCGCCCGCCATCCTCTCGGCCGACTTGTACCCGGCGGCGAGGAAGCCCAGGGCGCCTGCGGCCGCCGCTGCCGCCACCAGCGTCGGCGTCGACGGCCCGCCGGCCATCGGCGCCACGACGACCGGCCCCCGCAGGACGTCGCCCAACCGGTGACGGGACATGGCGCCATTGTCGCGCTCGCCGACCGCGGCCAGACGGCCAGGAATACCGAGCCGGGCATTCCTGTTGAACACCTGTGCCCTCAACGGGCAGCTGGGGTGGGGCCGCCGAGGCATTACCGGGGGGCCGATCCGCCCCGCGGGGTACGAGAGGCGGGGTGGGGCAACGGGGACCGGCGATCCCGGCGGGGGCGGCGGCCCACGAGAAGGGCTGACAGCGCAGCGAACCGACGACAAGGGAGGCCGACCGTGGCAACCATGAGCACGACGAAGGACGAGTTCCAGCAGGTGATCACCGACAATGGCACGGTGCTGGTCGACTTCTGGGCCTCGTGGTGCGGGCCGTGCCGGACGTTCAGCCCGATCTTCGAGCAGGCCTCGGACGAGCACGACGACCTCGTCTTCACCAAGGTCGACACCGAGGCGGAGCAGGAGCTGGCGGGGGCGCTCGGCATCCAGTCCATCCCGACGCTGATGATCTTCCGCGAGCAGGTGCTGCTGTACTCCCAGCCGGGCGCCATCCCGGCCGACGCGCTCGAGGACCTGATCAGCCAGGTGCAGTCGCTCGACATGGCCGAGGTCCACCGGCAGGTGGCGGCGCAGCCGGCCGAGGCTCCGTCGCCCGACAGCGGTCAGCCGGGTGCTGCGGGCACCGGCTGACCGGGGCACTGCGCCCGTAGGCTCGGAGCATGGTCCCTGACCACGCCTTCGACGACGTCCTGACGGCCAACGACGTCTACGCCGCCACCCACCACCTCGCCGGTCTCGAGGGTCGCGCGGCCAAGCGCCTGGCCGTCCTCACGTGCATGGACTCGCGCATCGACCCCCTGGGGTTGCTCGGGCTCGTCCCCGGTGACGCCAAGATCCTGCGCAACGCCGGTGCCCGGGTGACCGACGACGTCCTGCGCACCCTCGTGCTCGCCAGCTACCTGCTCGACGTCGACCGGCTCATGATCGTGGCCCATACGCGTTGCCGCATGGCCGGCGGTAGGGAGGACGGCGTGCACACCGCGATCGCCGAGGCGGGCGGTCCGGACACCCGCAGCATCTCCTTCCTCGCCACCGACGACCAGCAGGCCTCCCTCCGTCACGACGTCCAGCGGGTGCGGTCGTGGCCGTACCTCGACGACCTGGTGGTCGGCGGCTTCCTCCTCGACCTCGACACCGGGAAGCTCCAGCGTCTCTGCTGACGCCCGCAGCCACCCGCCCGCAGCTACCCGCCCGCAGCCACCGCCCGTCGGGCACGCCACGCCCCGGAATGCACGACCACCGCCCGGCGTTGACCACCGGGTACGCACAGGAGGCGACGAAGATGCCCGCAGTCACCGCAGACCCACTGACCCTTCCCCGGATCGCCGAGCCCGACGCGGCCACCACGACCGTCCGGCCGGTGCGCCAGGTGACGACCGCCCCCCGAGGTCTCGAGGGCGAGGGCTTCCCCGTGCGGCGCGCCTTCGCCGGCGTCCCACTGGACGATCTCGACCCCTTCGTCCACATGGACCAGATGGGCGAGGTCGAGTACGGACCCGGCGAGCCGAAGGGCACGCCGTGGCACCCGCACCGCGGCTTCGAGACCGTCACCTACATGATCGACGGCGTCTTCCAGCACCAGGACTCGATCGGTGGCGGCGGGATCATCACCAACGGTGCGACCCAGTGGATGACCGCCGGGGCGGGCATCCTGCACATCGAGCGGCCGACGGAGGAGCTCGTCGCCACCGGTGGCCTCTTCCACGGTATCCAGCTGTGGGTGAACCTGCCCGCCGCCGACAAGTGGGTGGCACCGCGCTACCAGGACATCGACCGCCTGTCGCCGACCCTCCTGTCGTCGTACGACGGCGGGGCGCTCCTACGCGTGATCGCCGGCGAGGTGGCCGGCCACGAGGGTCCCGGCGTCACCCACACCCCGATCACCCTCGTCCACGCCACCGTGAGCCCCGGCGCCCGGCTGGTGCTGCCGTGGGCGACCGACGAGAACGCCCTCGTCTACGTGCTGGCCGGGAACGGCAGCGTGGGTCCCGACGCCCGGCCGGTCACCACGGGGCAGCTCGCCGTCCACGACCCGGGCGATGCCCTCGCCGTCGCCGCCTTGGCGGCGCAGGACGGCCGCATGCCCAACCTCGAGGTCCTCGTCCTCGGTGGCCGACCGATCCGGGAGCCGGTCGCCGCCTACGGCCCGTTCGTCATGAACACCAAGGACGAGCTGGCCCAGGCCTTCGAGGACTTCCACGCCGGCCGGCTCGGCTCGGTCCCGGCCGAGCACATCGGGGACTGAGGCCGTGGCCGCCGACCGGTGGGGCGCCGAGGACATCGGGGACCTCACCGGCCGCACCGCCCTCGTCACCGGGGCCAACAGCGGCATCGGCGAGGCAACGGCCGCGGCAATGGCCGTCCATGGAGCCCACGTCGTGCTGGCGTGCCGGGACGAGGGCAGGGCCCTGCGGACGGCCGACCGGATCGTCGGGCGGGCCCCCGAAGCCACCGTCGAGGTGCTCCGGCTCGACCTCGCCTCGCAGGCGTCGGTGCGTGACGCCGCCGCCCGGCTGCGCGACCGCCACGACCGCATCGACCTCCTGGTGAACAACGCCGGGGTCATGGCCACGCCCTTCGCGCTGAGCGAGGACGGGTTCGAGCGGCAGTTCGCCACCAACCACCTCGGGCCGTTCGCCTTCACCGGCCTCGTGCTGGACCTCCTGCTCACCACCATGGGGTCCCGGGTGGTGACGGTGAGCTCGTGGGCCCACTGGATCGGCGCCCTGCGGCTGTCGAGCCCCGAGGCCCTCCAGCAACTGGGCGGCGGTTACCAGCGGTGGTTCGCCTACGCCAACTCCAAGCTGGCCAACCTGCTCTTCACCGGCGAGCTCGACCGCCGGCTCCGGGCGGCCGGGACCACCACCCTCGCGGTGGCCGCCCACCCCGGGACGGCCCGGACCGAGCTCTCGGCCAACGGCCCCCTGCTCGGTCGCTCGGGCGCGCGCGCCCGCCTCGGGCGCCTGACGAGCGGCCTGGGCCAGTCGGCGGCCGCCGGGGCGCTGCCCAGCCTCTACGCCGCCACCGCCTCCGGTGTCGGCGGCGGGGAGTACTTCGGTCCCAGGTGGCTCGGCCAGCAGTTCGGCCCGCCGGCGCGGGTCCGGTCGAGTGCCCGGTCCCACCGCGTGGACGACGCGGCGCGGCTGTGGGCGCTCTCCGAGGAGCTGACGGGGGTGGTCTACGCCCTCGGCGACCCTTCCACCGGCGCGGGCGCCCCCGGCCACGGTCGCCCCGCCACCCCCTGAGGCGGGGTCCCCTCAGCCCCCGTCGGGCGGGCGGTGCAGCAGGAAGGTCCCGGTCGCCCGGCTCACCAGCCGCCCCTCGCCGTCGCGCACCGTGCCCTCGGCGTAGGCGACCTGGCGGGCCATCCGCACCACCTCGCCCCGGAGCCGGTAGCGCTCCCCCTCGACGGCGGGGCGCATGGTCTCGGTCTTGAGCTCGAGCGTGCCCCGGGTGCGGTCTCTCCCCGCCAGGGCGGCGTTGAGAGCGAAGTTCATGCAGGCGTCGAGGAGCAGGGTGTGCACCCCGGCCTGCACCACCCCCCGGGTGTTGCAGGCGAGCGGCTCGGGGGCGAAGGCGCCCTCCACCCAGCCGAGGTCCTCGCCGTCGACTCCGTAGGAGTCGAGCGAGACCCCGAGCTCACCGAGGAGCGGCATGCCGCCGTCGCCGAGCCAGCGCTCCATGTTCCTCGTCTCCGGTCGGGTCCCAAGCTCGTCGCCCACGAAGGCAGGTTACGGGACCACCACTACGATGAGACGGACGTGGCGGGACCGCCCCGAGGCGGCCCCGGTGAACGAGGAGGTAGGGCACCATGACC
>JBOGGF010000355.1:0-3266 GCA_050743965.1 Acidimicrobiales bacterium | reverse complement strand
GTGGTCGAGCCGGCTGTGGTCGAGCTGACCGCGCCCGGCCTCTCGCCGCGCCCGCCCCGCCCCCCGAAGCCGCGCCCGCCCCGCCCGCTCTGCTCGGGGTGCTCCTCTTCGGCGACATCCTCGCCGGCGCACCGCCGCTCCAGGTCGCCGAGCGCGTCCTTCATCACCGCCAGGTGGAGCTGGTCGCCCTCCTGGCCGATCAGGTCCCCGGCATCAAGGCGGGGCTGGGCCGCCCGGGTGACGCCCACGAGCTGGACACGACCGGGGAGCTCGATGTCGCCCAACCGCCGGCCGGCCCAGGCGTCGGGAAGGGGAACCTCGACGAGCAGGAGCCGGCCGGTGGCATCTGCCCATTCACCGGTCGCCGACTCGGGCAGCAGCCGCCGGCGGACCTGGTCGATCGTCCAGGTGACGGTGGCGACCGTGGGGATGCCCAACCGCTGGTAGATCTCGGCCCGCCGGGGATCATAGATGCGGGCCACCACCCGGGGGATCCGGTAGGTCTCCCGTGCGATGCGAACGGTCAGGATGTTGGTGTTGTCGCCGCTGGTCACTGCAGCCAGAGCGTCGGCCCCGATCGCGCCGGCGCGCTCGAGGTCGTCACGGTCGAACCCCGACCCGATCACGCGACCGCCAGCCCAGTCGTCCGACAGCCGCCGGAACGCCTTGGGGTTGCGGTCGATGATGGCGACGGTGTGGCCCTCGGCGGTCAGGGACGCCGCCAGGCCGGAGCCGACCCGGCCGCAACCCACCACGACGACGTGCATCCGCAAAGTGCTACACGGCCTTGCCGCGGTCTGTAAAGAACGCCACCGGGGAATCGGGACCCGGGCTCCGGTGGCGCAGGTTGCCCGGGCTCCGGTGGCGCAGATCGGCCGGGCTCTGTGGGCACCGGTGCGCCACGGGACTGTGGCACGGCGGCTTTACTCTTTGGGGTGGACCCGCGAAGGCCGGCCGAACAAGGGACACCGCCCGCGTCGCGTGGCGCGCCGTCGGCGGTGCCCGACAGCGCCGGTGCGGAGGGGTCTGGTGACGACCGCACCGGTGACGGGCGTGCCCACCCAGCAGGGGCCGGCGGCGCCCCACCATGCCCGGCGCCGGCGGCCCGGCCGCCGTCGGTCATCCCGACGGACGCCGGAGCCGGCATCCCCGAGAGCGTCCCGTACCGGCTGAAGAACCGGCTCCTCGGGCCGCCGCTCACCACCGAACGGCTGGCTGTCGAGCGCCTCGGCCGGCCGACGGCCCTCGCGGTGCTGTCCTCCGACGTCATCTCGTCGTCGGCCTACGCCAGCGAGCAGGCACTCATCCCGCTGGTCCAGGCGGTCGGGCTGGTGGCCTTCTCGCTGCTCGTACCGGTGACCATCGCCGTCATCGTCGTGCTCGCCTTCGTCACCCTCTCGTACCTCGAGGTGGTGAAGGTGTACACGAAGGCCGGCGGCGCCTACGTCGTCGCCCGGGAGAACTTCGGCCTGACCGTGGCCCAGGTGGCCGCCGTCTCCCTGCTCATCGACTACACCCTGACCGTCGCCGTGTCCGTGGCGGCCGGCGTTGCCGCCCTCACCTCCGTCTTCCCGTCCCTCACGCCCGACACCACCTGGCTGTCGATCGGCATGGTGGTGCTGCTCTCGTACGCCAACCTGCGCGGCGTGCGGGAGGCCGGCAAGATCTTCGCCGTCCCGACGTACTTCTTCGTCGCCAACATGGTCGTGCTCATCGGTGTGGGTGCGGTCCGGGCGGTCGCCGGCCAGCTGATGGCACACCCGATCGCCCACGTGGCCGGATCCGTCAGCATCGGGCACACAGGCCACGGTCTCCTCTTCGGCGCCGGCATCTTCGTGCTCCTCCGGGCCTTCGCTTCGGGGGGTTCGGCCCTCACCGGGACCGAGGCCATCTCCAACGGGGTGAGCATCTTCCGCCAGCCCGAGTCGCGCAACGCCCGCATCACCATGATGTGGATGGCGCTGATCCTCGGCTCGTTCGTGCTCGGGATCAGTGCGCTGTCGTCGATCACCCATCCGGTGCCGTACGCGGCGGGCACGCCCACGGTGGTCTCCCAGCTCGCCCACTACGTCTACGGCACCTCTGCCATCGGCAAGATCGGCTTCGACCTGCTCCAGGCGGCCACGGTGCTGATCCTCGTCCTGGCGGCCAACACCAGCTTCACCGGGTTCCCGTTCCTCGCCAGCTTCGCCGCCGAGGACTCCTACCTGCCCCGGCAGCTGACCAAGCGGGGCCACCGGCTGGTGTTCTCGACCGGGATCGCCGTCCTCACCGTGGTGGCGGTCCTGTTGCTCCTCGTCACCCGGGCCCGGGTCGACGCCCTCATCCCCCTCTACGCCATCGGGGTCTTCACCGGCTTCACCATGGCCGGGCTCGGGATGTACCGCTACCACCGCCGGATGCGCGAGCCGCACTGGCGCCGGCGGTCGACGATCAACGGGTCGGCCGGCGTCCTCTCGGCGGTGGTCGACGGCATCATCATCGTCACCAAGTTCAACGAGGGGGCCTGGGCCATTGTGCTCATCCTCCCGCTCGGGTTCCTGGGGCTGCTGGCCTTGCACCGGCAGTACGCCGTCGAGTCCAACGAGCTGGAGGCGGGGGCGGTCGAGGCGTCCGAGGCGCCGATCCTGCGGCGACACGCGGTCGTGGTCCTCGTCGACCATCTCGACATGGCCGCTGCCCGCGCCATCCAGTACGCCCGGACGCTCGTCCCCGACGACCTGCGCGCCGTCCATTTCGACATCGACAGCCGCGCCACGCGCGACCTGGAGCGGGAATGGGGGCGGCTCGGCCTCTCCCGCCTTCCGCTCGACATCGTGGAGTGCCCGGACCGGCGCTTGGGCCGCGGCACGGTCGAGCTGGTGGCCGACGTGGTCGCCGACGGCGAGACCGAGTGCACCGTCCTGTTGCCCCGCCGGGGGTTCGCCTCCGGTTGGCAGCGGTTGCTGCACGACCGCACCGCCGACAAGATCGCCGCCGTCGTGAGCCAGGTGCCCCACGTCAGCGCGACCATCGTCCCCTTCAACCTGACGGGCCCGTGGGCCGAGCGGGGCCGCCGTTACCGGGGGCTGGCCGAGCGGCGAGCAGCCAAGCGGCAGGGCGCCAAGGTGGCGGCGGCCACCCTGACGGCACCGGGATCGCCCGGGGTCGACCAGGTGCCCACCTCCGAGATCGCCGCCAGGGCCGACAGGGCCGGCAAACCGGGCAGGGCGGGCAAGGCGGACAGGCCCGACAAGGCCGAGCAGCCCACCGCCGCCGACGAGGCC
>JBOGGF010000354.1:0-1615 GCA_050743965.1 Acidimicrobiales bacterium | reverse complement strand
CCGACCGGATGCACGTCGCCGTCTCGGCTCCAGTGCGTCCGCCGGCGACCCCTCCAGGGCTGCCTTCTGCCGTTGCTGCCTGTCGTTACCAGTTCCTGTCCCAAGGCAGGTTAGGAGTTCTCGTTGCGCGCGTCAACTACCCTTGCGCGCCGCGCTCGCACTGCCGGTTGCCGGATCGGGTCGGGACGAGCCCCGGGATCCGTCCAGGGCAGGTCAGGCCGGCCGCACGGGGCGTCAGGACCCGGCGACCGGCTCGCCTCCCGTGGCGGTGGGCGGCGCCGCCGGAGCGCCGCCGGGCTCCCCGCCGGTGGTGCTGCCTTCGGGACCGCGCTGCGGCTCCATGATGCCGATGAGGTAGGCGAACCCCCCGACCATCGACCCGACGAACATGAGGGCGATGCCCGCGACCCGTAGCGGGTGGTCGGCTGCCAGCAGCCCCCCGGCACCGCCGGCCACGATGCCGGCGAGCCCCACCCACGCGGCGATGCGATAGAGGCGGGGAGTCCGGCGAACCGCGAGGATGAGGCCGACCGCCCCGGCGAGCAGGGCGATGCCAAGGGCGCCGTGGAGGTCGTAGACGAGGCGTCCCTGGTGGGGGAAGGCCCCGCTCGCTCGATCGACCGGGACCAGGACGAGAGCGGCCAGGCCGGCGGCGAACTCGAGGCCGACGGCGACCGACATGGCGACCCAGGCCGATCGCCGGCGTGCCGTGTCGAGAGGCAGAGCAGGGACGGTCGGCATCCAGCCGGCACCGTACCGCTGGAAGCGCGCCCGTTCTGCGCGGTGCCACTGCGCCCACTCACACCGCCGCCTACACTGCCGCGAGTGCGGCAACGCTGGCTCTCGGGGAGGGCGTTCCTCCTCCACTTCGAGTTCTTCGTGATCGTCGCCGGCTGCCTCTTCGCCGGCTGGTGGCAGCTGACCCGCGCGCTCGACGGCAACGGCCTCAGCTGGTTCTACACGTTCGAGTGGCCGATCTTCGCCGGCCTGGCCGTGTGGGGCTGGTGGCACCTCCTCCACGAGGACCCAGAGGCATACCGCGCCCGCAAGGAACGACCGGCCGAGTGGGACGACCCACCCGTCTCCCCGGTCGACTCCCCGTCCCCGCGGGCCACCGGAAACCCGGCCGACGCATAGCCCGAGCGTGGCCGCCGTGGGCGAGCGTGACCGTGGGCGGCCGCGACCAGCGTTACCGGCCCGTAACCAGCGTGGCCGGCTGCACCTGCGTTGACGGCCCGACCGCGCCGGCCCTCAGCCGCGTGACCTGACGACGAAGTCGGTCAGGCCGGCGGCGATGCCCCGGGCCGCCAGCCGCTGCCATGCCGGATCGACGAGGAGGGCGGCGTCGGCGGCGTTGCGCATGTTGGCGCACTCGATCAGCACCTTGGGCACCGTCGACAGGTTGAGCCCGCCGAGGTCGCCGCGAGGTTGGAGCCCGTCCACGCCGTCGTAGGTGCTCGGTAGCTCACCGGTGACCGACTGGAAGGCGTTGCGCAGGTCGACGGCCAGGGTCGCCGACGGCCCCACGATGGCGTAGTTGACGCCGTCGGCGACGGGCTCGAGCACGGCGAAGCCGCGCCCACCGGGAGGGCCGCCGTCGGCATGGATGCTCACC
>JBOGGF010000353.1:0-6483 GCA_050743965.1 Acidimicrobiales bacterium | reverse complement strand
CCGTACCACCGTTCCCGCCGGCCCCGGCGCGGCCGCCACGACGCCCCCGCTGGGGCCGGCCAACCCGGCGACGGCCGCCCCGGCGTCGGGGACAGGGGCCGGGACGACGGCCATGCCGGTGATGGGCACACCTGGTCCTGCAGTGAAGGCGGCCCCGACGGCGGCGATGCCGACGGTGAAGATGCCGGCCAAGTCCGTGCGGCCGAAGTCGGTGGGAGTCCCTGGGACCGGTGCACGCCCCGGGCCGGCGGCGCTCCAGGTGTCGCGCCCGGCGGACCCACGCGCCGCCGGCAAGTCCGGCACCAGCGTCGACCGCCCGCCCGCAAGCTTCGACCGCCCGCCCGCCAGCGTGGCCCGGCCACCCGCCAGCCTGGCCGAGCCGATGAGTGCCGTGCGAGTCCTGCCCCCGAGCGCGGCGTCGGCCGAGCCGGCACCCGGTGACGGCCGGGAGGACGTCGTCACCGACGGGGCGTCACGTGCGACGACCCCGGTACCGGGCGGCACACGGGCCGGCGGAGCCGAAGTCACGGCTCCCCGGAGGGCCCGGCGTCGCACCGGAGCCCACCGCCGGTAGCGCTACCGGCAGCACCGGAGCCCACCGCCGGTAGCGCCAGGCAGCGACCAGGTCGGCCAGAGGCCGCGTTCGCCGGCGGGAGAGCGCGGGTATCGTCGTCACCACGGCGGGGCCTGCACCGGCGGTGGACCGCCGCCGCCGGGAGCAGGAACGCTCAAGCCGCCAAGGAGGCCAGACCGCTCATGGTCGAGCAGCCCGCGCACCGCGTGGTGATCATCGGCTCGGGGTTCGGCGGGCTGTTCGCCGCCCGTGCCCTGCGCGGCGCGCCGGCGGAGGTCACGGTCATCGACCGGATGAACCACCACCTGTTCCAGCCGCTCCTCTACCAGGTGGCGACCGGGATCCTCTCGGAGGGCGACGTGGCGCCCGCCATACGCGACGTCCTGCGCAACCATCCCTCGGCGCATGTCCAGCTCGCCGAGGTCCGCCACATCGACCTGGAGCGGCGGGTGGTCGTCGGCGAGCGGCCGGGGCGGGTCATCGAGACGCCTTACGACAGCCTGATCGTCGCCACCGGCGTCGAGACGTCGTACTTCGGGCACGACGGGTTCAGCCGGTGGGCGCCCGGGATGAAGTCGCTCGACGACGCACTCGAGCTGCGCGGACGGATCTTCGGCGCCTTCGAGATGGCCGAGAGCGAACCGGACCAGCGGATCCGCCGGGAGTGGCTCACCTTCGTGGTGGTCGGCGGCGGGCCCACCGGTGTCGAGATGGCTGGCCAGCTCCGGGAGCTCTCGACCCTCGCTCTCCGCCGCAACTTCCGCACCATCGACCCCGCGAGCGCCCGGGTGATCCTGGTGGAGGGGCTCGACAAAGTGCTCGCCAGTTTCGGGCCGCGTCTCGCTCGCGCCGCGCAGGTCGACCTCGAGCGGCTCGGGGTGGAGGTCCGGACGGGTTGGATGGTCGCCGGCCTGGACGAGCGGGGCGTCGATATCCGGCACCCCGACGGCACGGTCGACCGGATCGACGCCCGCACCAAGGTCTGGGCCGCCGGCATGTCGGCCTCGCCACTCGGGCGGCTGCTGGCCGAGCAGTCCGGGGCCGACGTCGATCGGATGGGCAGGGTGCAGGTCCTGCCGGACTGCACCGTCCCTGGTCACCCCGAGGTGTTCGTCGTGGGCGATCTGATGGCGCTCGACGGCCTGCCGGGGCTGGCGGAGGTGGCGATCCAGTCGGGGATGCACGCGGCGCGCACCATCCGCCACCGGCTCGACGGTGACACGGCCAACCGGCGCTTCAAGTACCACGACCTCGGCACCCTGGCGATCGTCTCGCGCTTCGGTGCGGTGGCGCGTTTCCACCGGCTGGGTTTCCACGGCTTGGCAGCGTGGCTCGTGTGGTTGGTGGTCCACCTCACCTTCCTGACCGGCTTCAAGAACCGCCTGTCGGCCCTGACCAGCTGGACGATCGCCTTTGTCGCCCGCGGCCGCAGCGAGCGGGCCTTCACCACCCAGCAGGTCTTCGCTCGGCATGCCATCGCCGCCCTGCGCCGGTGGGTCGCCGGCACCGAACGGTCCGACGACGGGTCGAGCCTTGCCGGCCTGGTCGCGGCGAACGACCCACCGGACCGGTCCCGCGACGCGGGCCCGGACGGGGACGGGGACGGGGACGGGGAGACGCAGGCAGAGGCCGACGGACCCCGGGAGCGGCCAGGCGGCGGCGATCGGCGCCTGCACGCCGCCGAGCGGCGAGGCCGCTAGACGATGGCCCGGCACTCCGACGCGCCGAAGGATCCCGCGCCCTGGCTCGACGCCCTGGCGGGCTCCCACCGCGACCTGTCCTCCGCCGTCAGGTCACTGGACGACGAGGATCTCCGGCTCCCGTCCTACTGCGACGAGTGGTCCGTGGCCCAGGTGCTCTCGCACCTCGGCAGCGGTGCCGAGATCTTCCGGATGAGGCTGGACGCGATTCTGGCCGGCGAGCCACCCCCGGCGCGGGAGCAGTTTCCCGACGTGTGGGACCGGTGGAACGCCAAATCACCGGAAGACCAGGCTGCGGACTTCGTCACCGCCGATGCCCGCGTCGTCGCCTCGTTGCAGGACGCGGCGGACCGCCTGGCGGGTCTCGAGATCACGCTCTTCGGCTCGATGACCGTCGACGGAGCCGGGTTCGTCGGCATGCGGCTCAACGAGCACGCCCTCCACGCCTGGGACGTGGCGGTGACGTTCGATCCCTCGGCGCGGGTTCGGCCCGACGCCGTCGGCATGCTGATCGAGCGCCTGCCCGCCGCGACCTACGCCGGGCACGCCGAAGGCGCGGGCGACGAGCGGCCGTGGTCGTCCGTCGTCGTCACCACCGACTCGGCCCGAGCGTTCTCGATCGAGGTCGGCGACGACATCGCCATCACCGAGGTCACCGGCACGGGCGCGGTCGGGGACCTGCACCTGCCGGCGGAGTCCACGCTGCGCCTCGTGTACGGCCGGCTCGACCCGGCCCACCGCCCGCCCGTCGACGCCAGCGAGCTCCCGGCGCTCGACCAACTGGGCCGGATCTTCTCCGGCTTCTGATCGAGCTGACGCTGGCCAGGGCGACCAAGATCTCCGTCCGACAGGGGAACGCGTCCGGGGGTGCCCGCTCTTGCGGTCTGCTCCGCTCCGATCCTGGTGGGATCGGAGCGCCGGCGTGCTCTACGGCTGCTCGACGGCACACCCACCCTGAGAGCAGCGTGAGGACGGCACCCCGACGTCCGGACGGCCGCCGTTAGGGTTGTGCCGGTCCGCCGCGTCCCCGGCCCGAGTGGTGGCGTGCGCCGAAGGAGCCCGCCCCATGACCCACCTCGTCGTCACACAGATCGGCCAGTACGGCTACCTCGGCGTCTTCGTGCTGATGGTGCTGGAGTCCGCCTGCATCCCGGTGCCCAGCGAGGTCGTGATGCTCTTCGGCGGCGCCCTCGCCGGCGGTTTCGTCGTGGCCGGTGTCCACGTGCACATGAACGTGGTCGCCGTCGCCCTGACCGGCACGGCGGGCAACCTGGTCGGCTCGTGGATCGCCTACGCCGTGGGACGGGTCGGTGGCCGACCCCTCATCGAGCGGTTCGGCCGGTACGTGATGCTGCGCCACGACGACCTCGACAAAGCAGAGCGCTTCTTCGCCCGGCGGGGGACGCCGGCCGTGCTCATCGGCCGGGTCCTGCCGGTCGTCCGCACCTTCATCAGCCTGCCGGCCGGCATCGCCGAGATGCGGTTGGTCACCTTCAGCGCGCTCACCGTGGCCGGCAGCCTCCCGTGGACCTTCGCTCTGGCCCTCGTCGGGTACGCGCTGGCCGCCAGCTGGAAGTCGGTGTCGGCAGCGTTCACCCCGATCAGCATTGTCGTCGGCGTGCTCCTCGTCGCCACCATCGCTTGGTGGGTCGTGCACCGGGTTCGCCTTCGGGGCCAGGAGCCTGAAAGCGCCGACGGTGACACCTCGACTACCGGTCACCTCTCCACGTCGGCGCCGCCGAAGGTGAGCGACCGCGCCTGACGGCGGTCGCGGCCCGGCACCTGCACTGCCGGGCCGCCTGTCGATCCCCACCTCCTGCAAGCGCAATGCAGGTGTAGCACATCGTCATGCTCCTGACCAGATTGTGGCCGCGCTGTGGGGTATCCGCGCGTGAGGACGTGAATGGAAGGAGCAATGCCGAAGAGCAATGTCTTCAAGGTGGGCTTGAAGCCGACCACCGGCAGGTCAAGCTGATCCTCACCGAGTTGGCCGTCGCCAGCGGTGACCTCGGGTCGCTGGCCCAGCGCCTCGTCGTGGAGAAGCCCAAGCACGAGGCGACCGAGGAGATGCACTTCCGGCCGGCCGTGCGGGAGAAGCTGCCCAACGGCGACGCGCTGGCTGACGCCGCACTGGAACAAGAGGAGGAGGGCAAGGAGGCCCTCGACGCCCTGCGCAAGGCGAAGCCCGGCGACGCCGAATTCCTCCGGCTCGTCGACCGCCTCGGATCGGCTGGCCAGGCTCACATCTCCTACGAGGAGACACAGGTGTGGCCGGTGCTGCGCACCGTGCTCAGCTCGAAGGAGGTGGACGAGCTCGGGTCGAAGCTCGAGTCGGCCAAGGAGTCCGGGCCGACCCGTCCCCACCCGGGAGGGCGGGATGACCCCGCCGGGCTCAAGTCTCTCGGCGTGGCCGCCTCGGCCATGGACCGGGTGCGCGACGCCATCACCAATCGGGACTGAGGGCAGTCAGGCTCGCCCGGAACCGGTCACGGTAGGCCTGGAGTCGGGCCGTGTGCGCACGGGGGCGAACCACCGCCATTCTGCCCGGCAGACTGCCAGACCTTCCGACCCGCTGGGCGATCAGAGAACAAGCAGCACCTTGCCGACCGCATGGGCCTCGACCGCATCCTGGGCGGCGGCCACCTCGTCCAACGGGTACCGGTGGAGCGGGAGGAGCGACAGCGCCCCGCCGGCGACGGCTTCCTCCACCCAGGACACCGCGGCCGCCAGCGCCGGGTCGGGCACGCCGTAGAGGAGCACGTAGCCGAGGGTGACGTTGGCCGCCATGAGGCGCCGCGTCGGCAGCACCGGGTCGGAGGCCTCGTTGGCATAAGTGACGATGTGGGTGCCGGGGCGGGACACGGCCAGGTCGAGCTCCAGGTTGGCGCCCAGGGCCACCTCCACGATCCGGTCGACGTGCGGGGCGACGGCGCGCACCTGGTCGGCGGCGTCGAGCGCCCGGTAGTCGACCACCGCGTCGGCCCCGGCCCGCCGGGAGAGCTCCGCCTTCTCCTCCGAGCTGGCCGTGGCGACGACGGATGCCCCGGCGCGCTTGGCCAGCTCGACGGCGTAGTGCCCGACTGCGCCCGCCCCGCCTGCGACCAGGACCGTGGTGCCGGCGAGCGCACCGGGGTTTCCGCCGAGGCAGTGCGCCGCCGTCACCGCCGGCACGCCGAGCGACGCCCCGAGCTCGTCGGGCGCGGCGTCGGGCAGCGGCACCGCCCGCTCCCCCGGAACGACGGAGTACTCCGCCGCGGTCCCCCAGCGGTTCCGGTGGGCCGCCATGAGAAGCCACACCCGCTGGCCCATCCGGCCCTCGTCCACCCCCTCGCCCACCGCGTCGATGACCCCGGCGCCGTCCTGATGCGGCACCTGGGCCGCGTCCGGTGCGCTGCCGCCCATCCCCCGGCGCATCTTCCAGTCGGTGGGATTGACGCCCGAGCAGGCCACCCGGACACGCACCGCTCCAGGCCCGGGCGACGGGGTGGGCACCTCCTCAACCGACAGCACGCTGCTGTCGCCGGGCTCCCGGTAGATGGCTGCTCGCACGCTCGTTCCCTTCGCTCGGTCCCCGCCGCCGACCCTCCGGGCACCGCCCTGGGCTCGGCCCAGCCGCCGGTCGGCGTCCTCACACCTTGGCACGGACCGGACCGGGAGCTGGCTCGCCGTCAGGTAGTGGTGAGCGAGGCCCTGGCGATGGGCACGTGGTCCGGTGACACGACACCGCCCGACGGCTCGACGGTGACCAAGAGCGCGCCAGCCCCCGACGACGAGGAGCCCAGGCTGAACGCCGCACCGCGGGCCAGCCGCTGACCGAGGAGCCCGAGGGAGATCGCCTGGCCGTGGACACTGGCCCAGAGCTGGTAGGTCTCGCCGTCGGGCAGCGTGGCCATCGACGATGTCACCACGTAGCCCGTGCCGCGTCGCTCCAGCACCAGCTCGGCCTGCTGCGTCCCGCCCGTCGTCCGCAGGTCCACCAGCCGGTGGCCGGGGCTCGCCAGAGCGGCGCGCACCGCCGCGTCCGGCACGTGCCCGCCGAGGGCCGACTGCAACTGGCCCACCTGGTCGTTGGAGTTCACCAGGCTGACGGCCAGCGCGGCGATGGCCGCCGCAGCCGCAGCAGCGGTGCCGGCCATCGCCCATCGGCGCACCCGGTCCGGGCGTCCCTCGTCCCGCCGACCGGTTCCCCGCACGAGCCGGAGCGGTGCG
>JBOGGF010000352.1:0-22925 GCA_050743965.1 Acidimicrobiales bacterium | reverse complement strand
CCATCGACCGCGTCGTGAGCAGCGAGGGTCTCCGGGTCGCCCTGCTCGGTTTGAGCTTCAAGTCCGGAAGCGACGATCTCCGCGAGAGCCCCTACGTCGACCTGGCCGAGACGCTGCTTGGCAAGGGCTTCGACGTCCGTATCCACGACCCCGCCGTAGACCTCGGCCGCCTCGTGGGCGAGAACCTCCGCTACTTCGTCTCGAAGCTGCCACACGTCCAGCGGGCCCTGCGCCCGACCGCCGCCGACGCGTTGCGCGGGGCCGACCTGGCGCTCGTGTCGAGCTCGGACCCGACCGTCGTCGCCGCGCTGGTGGAGCGGCCGCCCCTGCGGATGATCGACCTCAGCGGGCGGTTGGGCACCGACGTCGAGGACCTGCCGTGCTACGAGGGCGTGGCATGGTGACGGGAGCGGGCGAGCTCGCGCCCAGCGTGGTCACGCCGGCGATCGGGGCGGCCCCGGCACCTGCCCGGCGGGGCCATGTGTGCATCATCGTGCAAAATCTGCCGGTGCCCTTCGACCGGCGGGTGTGGCTCGAGTGCCGCGCTCTCGTCGAGGCCGGCTACGGGGTGTCGGTCGTGTGCCCACAGGGGCCGGGCGACGCCGTCGAGGAGGTGCTCGACGGGGTGCACCTGTACAAGTACCCGACGCCACCGACCGGCACTGGTGCCGCGGCCTACGCCCGGGAGTACGCCCACTCGTTCGCGGCGACGGCGCGCCTGGTGGCGCGGGCATGGCGGCGCGACCGGTTCGACGTCCTGCAGGCCTGCAACCCGCCCGACATCTTCTGGCCGCTGGCACTGGCCCTGCGGGTGGTGGGGGTGCGCTTCGTCTTCGACCACCACGACCTGTGCCCGGAGCTGTACGAGGCGAAGTTCGGGACCAGTGGGTCCGTCCTCCACCGCATCCTGCAGGCGCTCGAGTGGTGCACCTTCCAGAGCGCAGACCACGTGGTCAGCACGAACGAGTCCTACCGCGCCATCGCCCTCGAGCGGGGGTCGAAGCGCCCGACCGACGTCACCGTGGTCCGGACCGGTCCGGACCCGGGGCGAATGCAGGCCGGTCCACCCCGCCCGGCGCTGCGGCGCGGCCGGCAGTACCTCGTCGTCTACCTGGGGGTGATGGGGCCCCAAGACGGTGTCGATCTCGCCCTGCGGGCGGCCGACCATGTGGTCCACCGGCTCGGCCGATCCGACGTCGCCTTCACCTTCATCGGCGGGGGGGAGTCCTACGACCAGCTCATCGCCCTGCGGCGGACGCTCGGGCTGGAGCACGACGTCGAGCTGCCGGGCCGCCTGCCCGACGCCCAGGTCGCCGAGCTCCTGTCGACCGCCGACGCGGGCCTGTGCCCCGACCCGAAGAACCCGCTCAACGACCTCTCGACCATGAACAAGACGATGGAGTACATGGCCTACGGCCTGCCCGTGGTTGCCTTCGACCTTCGCGAGACGCGGGTATCGGCCGGCGACGCCGCCGTCTACGCCACGCCCAACGAGGTCCCCGAGCTCGCGGCGTCGCTGATCGCCCTCCTCGACGACGAGCCGCGCCGACGGGCAATGGGCGAGCGAGGTCGCCAGCGGGTGGTGGAGATGCTGGCGTGGTCTCGCCAGCAGGGCACGTACGTGGCGGTGTACGACCGCCTCCTCCACCGGGAGCGTCCGGCGACGGTCCGTTCACCCGTCGCCGCGGCGAGCTGACATGTGCGGCATCGCAGGCTGCTTCCAGCAGGTGGACGGCGACGTCCTGATCGGTCCGATGAGCCGCCGCATGGCGCACCGCGGTCCCGACGACGAGGGCACGTACGACTTCCAGCGTGGCGCGGTGTCGTGCCAGCTGGCTCAGCGTCGGCTGTCGATCATCGACCTGTCGTCCGGCGGCCACCAGCCGCTCACCCGGGACGGGCTCGCGCTCACCTACAACGGCGAGCTGTACAACTACCGCGAGCTCCGCAGCCAGCTGCAGGCCAGTGGCGTCCGGTTCACGACGGCGTCGGACACGGAGGTGGTGCTGGAGTCGTGGCGCCGCTGGGGTGCCGGCGCGCTCCCCCGCTTCCGGGGGATGTTCGCCTTCGCCCTGTTCGACGAGCGGACCGGCCGGCTGGCGCTCGCCCGGGACCACCTGGGCATCAAACCGCTCCACTACTTGCCACGCAAGGACGGGGTCGTCTTCGCCTCGGAGCTCAAGAGCCTGGTCGAGGTGCTCGGTCCGGGGATGGCGGCGGACCCGGCGGCCCTGGTCGCGTCGCTCCTCTACTACTGGGTGCCACCTGGACGGTGTGCCGTGAAGGGCGTGGAGAAGCTGGGGCCCGGGTCGTGGGTCGAGTACTTCCCCGACGGGCACCACGTGGTCCGCCGCTACTGGGCCATCGAGGAGGTCGCGGCGCAGGCGGCCGGCGACCCGGTGGACCTCCGGGCCACGGTGGAGGCGTCCGTGGCCACTCATCTCGTGGCGGACGTGCCGGTCGCCAGCTTCCTCAGCGGCGGCCTCGACTCGAGCATCGTCACCGTGCTGGCCAAGCGGGCGAATCCCGACCTCGAGGCCTACACCATCACCTTCCGGCCCGAAGACCAACGGGTGGAGGCCATGCCCGACGACGCGTTGTGGGCGAGGAAGGTCGCCGACCGCTACGGCATCACGCTGCACGAGATCGAAGCGTCGCCGGACGTCGCCGGGCTGCTGCCGCGGATGGTCGACGTCCTCGACGAGCCCGTCGGCGACCCCGCCGCCATCAACACGCTCCTCATGTGCGAAGCGGCCCGGGACGCCGGTGTCAAGGTCCTCTTGTCGGGTATGGGCGCCGACGAGCTATTCGGCGGGTACCGCAAGCACGTCGCCTGCCTGCTTGCGGCCCGATACCGGCGGCTCCCGTCGGCGGCCCGCCGGGCCGCGCGGGCGTCGGCCGCTGCGCTGCCGGTCGTCGTCGGAGGGCGAGGCCTCCGACACGTGCGGTGGGCCAAGCGGTTCCTCGGCTTCGCCGAGCTTCCCGAGGCGGCGGCGTTCCGGCGCAGCTACACCCTCTACGCCCCCGAGGACCTCGCCGGCCTCCTCAGCCCGGACCTCGGCCCGTACGTGGCGGACGTCCTCGAGGAGCACGACCAGGTGTACCTCGACAGTCCCTCGACGGACCCGGTCGACCGGATGACCCTCGCCGACAGCCGCCTGTTCCTGCCCGGGCTCAACCTCGCCTACACCGACCGGGCGTCGATGGCCGCTTCGGTCGAGGTCCGGGTGCCCTTCGTCGATCCGGTCGTGGCCGCCGCCGCCTTCGCTCTTCCACCGTCGGCCAAGGTGCGGGGCCGCACCACGAAGGCGGCCCTCAAGGACGCGGCGGAGGCGTGGCTGCCCCGAGACGTCGTCCGGCGCCCCAAGGCCTCGTTCGGTGCACCGCTACGCGCCTGGATCTCCCGAGACCTGCGACGGATGGTGGACGAGGAGCTGCTCGGCGGCGAGCTGGTCGCCAGCGGCTTCCTTCGCCGGCCGCCACTCGAGCGCATGGTGGCCGACGAGCGCGCCGGCCGGACCGACAACGCCAAGCAGATCTGGCAGCTCCTCACTCTCGAGGTGTGGTCGCGCCAGGCACGCGCCAAGGGGGTGGTCCTGTGACCCAATCAGTGTCCCCTTCTCTCCGCCACGCCGGAGAGGGACGCGATCATGACGGAGAGAGCGACACCACGATGCAGCAGGTCGCCCAGAACTACAAGACCGGTGATCTGAAGGTCCTCGCAGTGCCGCCACCGGCCTGCCGGCCCGAGGGCGTCCTGGTGCGCTCGCTGTACTCGCTCATCTCCACCGGCACGGAGGTCATGAAGGTCACCGAGGCGAACCTTTCGCTGCTCGGCAAGGCACGGGCCCGGCCGGACCAGGTGCGCAAGCTGAGGGACAGCGTGGCGCAGCAGGGCGTGCAGGCCACCTACGCCAAGGCGATGACCCAGCTCGACGCCTACACGCCGCTCGGCTACTCGCTGTGCGGCGTCGTGGTCGACGTCGGAAGGGGGGCCGAGGAGTTCAACATCGGGCAGGTGGTGGCGTGTGCCGGCAATGAGTTCGCCCTCCATGCCGAGCTGAATTGGGTGCCGCGGCACCTTTGCGTGCCGGTGCCCGAGGGCGTGGAGCCCCGCCTCGCCGCGTTCGCCACCGTGGGGGCCGTCGCCCTGCACGGCGTGCGCCGGGCTGAGCCGCAGCTGGGTGAGACGGCCTGCGTGGTCGGCCTCGGCCTCGTCGGGCAGCTGGTCGTCCAGCTGCTGGTCGCCGCCGGGGTGCGCGTCGTCGGGCTCGACGTCGTGGCCGAACGGTGCCGTCTGGCCGAGCATGCAGGCGCGTCGCTCGCCGCCGCTCCGGACGGGCCCGGGCTCGACCAGGTGGAGGGGGCGCTGTCGCGTCTCACCGGCGGATTGGGGGCCGACCACATCTTCCTGACGGCCGGGGGATCGTCCAACGGGCCGGTCGAGGCAGCGGCCCGGCTGGCGCGTGACCGGGCGCGCGTCGTCGACGTCGGCAAGGTGCGGCTGGACCTGCCGTGGAACGCGTACTACGAGAAGGAGCTGGACGTCCGGTTCTCCCGGTCGTACGGTCCGGGACGCTACGACGACCGCTACGAGCTCGAGGGGATCGACTATCCCGCCGGGTACGTGCGCTGGACCGAGTGCCGCAACCTGTCGTGCTTCCTCGACCTGGTGGCCCGCGGCCAGCTCCCGGTCGACCTCTTGGTGTCGGGGAGCTTCCCGTTGGCGGAGGCCGCCGCCGTTTACGGCCGGCTCCGGTCGGGGTCGTTGTCGGGGATCGGCTTCCTCTTCGAGTACGAGCCGGTGGAGCACGGCGTCGCCCACGGCCGGACGATGACGGTCCCCGTCTCTGCCGCGCCGGCCGCGCCAGCCCGGGCGGCCCGGGTGGCCGCGGTCGCGGCGCGGACGGCCTCGCCTGCGTCCCCGTCGCTGTCCCCGTCGCCTCGGGTCGGCCCGCTCCGACTGGGCTTCATCGGGGCGGGGAACTACGCCACGTCGATGCTCCTGCCCCACCTCACCGGTCGCGACGACGTCGAGCTGACGCGGGTAGCGACCAACACGTCGCTGTCCGCCGTCAACGCCCAGCGGCGTTTCGGGTTCGCGGAGGCCACGACGGAGGTCGACGCCGTCCTCGAGGACGAGGCGGTTGACGCCGTGTTCGTCGTCACCCGGCACCACAACCATGCCGACCTCGTCTGCCGGTCCCTCCGGGCCGGCAAGGCCACTTTCGTCGAGAAGCCGCTCGCCCTGAGCGATCAGCAGCTCGGAGGGATCGAGGAGGTGGTCCGGTCGACCGGGAACGACCGTCTGATGGTCGGGTTCAACCGGCGATTCGCGCCGCTTCTCATGGACCTGCGGCATCGGTTCGGGGAGGACAGCAGCGGGATGCTCCACTACCTCGTCAACGCCGGCTCGCTGCGGTCGACCAGCTGGTACGCCAACGAGCAGATGGAAGGGTCCCGCTTCGCGGGGGAAGGCGGGCACTTTCTCGACACCATCAGCTGGTGGTTCGGTTCCCCGCCGCTCAGCGTCACGGCATCGTCCACTCACGGACGGGGCGACCTCCACCTGGTCGTGCGCTACGTCGACGGCTCGATCGGCAACCTGGACTACGTGACCCACGGCAATCCCCGCTATCCCAAGGAGACCTTCGAGGTGTCGGCGGACCGCCGGACGGCGCGCTTCGACAACTTCCGGAAGGCGACGGCGTGGACGGGCGTGACCCATCACACCCGGCGCGCCTTCGGGTCCGCCGACAAGGGCCAACGCCACATGCTCGAGCGGTTCCTCGACGCGGTCCGCGCCGGGTCGCCCATGCCGATCCCGTTGACGTCGCTGGTGCGCACGACGGCGGCCACGCTGGCTGTCGCCCGTAGCTTGGAGACCGGCACCACCGTCGCCCTGTGAGCTCGTCCACGGCGGCTCCCACCGGCACGGCCGGGCGTGACCGTCTTGGGTGGTACGTGCGTCGTTTGCGGGGCATGTCGGCGGCCGAGATCGGCTGGCGGCTGGAGGACCGGGTGCGCCAGGAGGCGTGGGCACGGCGGTTCGGCCCGGGTACGACGCGGGCGACGGGCATCGCCAGCGTGCCGACGCAAGCGTCGGCGACCGGTCGGGCGCTCCCGCGCATGCCCGAAGGAGTCGACCTGTCGTCGCTTTCCGGGCCGGCCCGCCGGTCCCTCCTGGCCGAGGCCGACGACCTGCTGCGGGGCCGGATCGAGATCCTCGGCGTCGTGCGCGACGACATCGCCGACCCGGACTGGGCCCTCGACCCCGTGAGCCGACGGTCGTTCCCGACGGACGAGTGCGCGTTCCGGATCGACTACCGCTCGCCCGTCGACGACCGCAACGTCAAGCAGGTCTGGGAGCTCTCCCGTCACCAGCACCTGACGGTGCTGGCGCTGGCGTGGCGCCTGACGGGCGACGAGCGGTATGCCGCCCTGGTCGCATGCCACCTGCGCTCGTGGTGGTCGCGCAATCAGGTGCTGGCCGGTGTCAACTGGGCCAGCGGCATCGAGCTCGGGATCCGCTGCATCTCGTGGGCATGGACGAGGCGACTGCTCGAGGGGTGGCCGGGGGCGCCCTCGCTGTTCGAGGAGAACGAGGAATTCGCCCGCCAGCTCTACTGGCACCAGCGGTACCTGGCGTCGTTCCGGAGCCGGGGCTCGTCCGCCAACAACCACGTCGTCGCCGAGGCGGCCGGGTTGCTGGTCGCCAGCTGCGCGTTCCCGTGGTTCGGGGAGAGCGACCGGTGGGCCACTACCGCTGCCGCCGTCCTCGCGTCCGAGCTGCCACGGAACACGTTCGACAGCGGCTGCAACCGGGAGCAGGCGTTCGAGTACCACGGGTTCGTCGCCGAGCTGGGGCTGGTCGCGGCGGCCGAAGCGGCGGCGGTGGGGCGCCCGCTGCCCGCGGCCACCTGGGAGCTCCTGCGACGGATGATCGACGTCACCGCCGCGGTCCTCGACGGTGCCGGCGGCCCGCCACGCCACGGCGACGGCGACGGCGGGCGGGCGCTCCTCCTCGTCCCGCCCGGCGACGACCGTTGGCGCTCGCTTCTCGCCACCGGCGCTGCCCTGTTCGGCCCGCTGCCGTGGTGGCCTACGGTGGCGCCCGACGGGTGCAGCCTCCTGCTGGGAGGTCTGGCCGGGAAGGTCCGGCCCCTGGGACCGCGGCCGTCGGCGCGACCCTCGCACTTCGCCGATGCCGGGATCACGATCCTGCGGTCGCCGCCGGAGACGGGCGGGGAGCTGTGGTGCCGGTGCGACGGCGGTCCGCACGGCTTCCTGACGATCGCCGCCCACGCCCATGCCGATGCACTGTCGGTCGAGCTCCGCCACGAGGGCGTCGAGCTGCTGGTGGACCCGGGCACCTACTGCTACCAGGGGGCGCCGATGTGGCGGCGGTACTTCCGCTCCACCGTGGCCCACAACACGCTCGAGCTCGACGGTCTCGACCAGTCCGAGCCCGGCGGCCCGTTCCTGTGGACCCGCCACGCCCGGACCCGAGTCATCGACGTCCACTGTGATCCGCCGGGACCGCAGCGCTGGACCGCCGAGCACGACGGGTACTCCCGGCTGGCCGTCCCGGCGTCGCACCGGCGTACCGTCGAGCTCGACGCCGCCGCCGGGTCGATCACCGTCGTCGACCGGCTCACGAGTGACGGTCCGCACGACGTGCGGCTGGCGTTCCACGTCGGGCCGGCCTGCTCGGTGGCCCTCGAGGGCCACCGGGCGTCCCTCCGCTGGGAGCGCCCGACGGGACGGGTGGGCACGGCCACGATGGACCTGCCCGACTCGCTCGACTGGTCGGCCCACTGCGGGACCGATGCCCCGTTGGGCTGGTACTCGCCCGGGTTCGGGCGCATGGTCCCGATCACGACGCTGGTGGGCACGGGCCGGCTGACGACCGGCGTCCTGCGGACCGGAGCCCGCATCGAGACGCGGTGAGGTGTGCCGGCTCGCCGGGCGACCGCGTCAGGCGACCGCGTCAGGCGACCGCGTCAGCCGAAGCGGGGATCGGCCTGGGATGGCTCGCCTGCCGGCAGCTCCCCCGCCGGGCGGGTGGTCGGCACCATGAGCAACGACATCGCCACCGCCAGGTCCAGCAGGTACGGGGACGACTCCCCGAGTCCGGTCTCGGTGAAGGAGGCCAGGGCGCAGTAGACGACGAGGAAGAGCGCGATGGCCCGGCGCGGCCCGCGGGGGCTGAAGCCGGCGACGAGGAGGAGGAGCAGGAGGACCGCAGCGTCGGCCACGTCGCCGACCAACCCCTGGTCGAGGTAGGTCGAGTACCAGCTCGAGTCGATCGGCAGGCCGTTGAAGCTGTCATTGGACATCCCGTAGCCGAACAGGAGGTGGACCTCGGACCGCGGCTGGGCCTTCACCTGGGCCCAGACGGCGGCGCGCCCGGTGAAGGTCGACAGCTCGTGGGCGGTCTGCCCCCGGGTGAACCACGTGCTGAGGAAGGGGGCGAAGCTGAGGGCGACGAGCCCGACGACCACGACCGTGGTCGCCAGCGCCTTGCGGACCCGCTGCCGGCCGAGGAAGAGGCTGAGGGCGGCCACGAGGACGCCGACGAGGAAGGCGATGAGCGCCGTGCGGGTGTGGGTGAGCAGGAGCAGCGCCATCGCGCCCACGGTGGTGAGGACGGCGGTCCGTGGCCGGATGAGGTCGGTGAACCACAGCACGAGGGTTATGCCGCCGAGGAGGGCGGCGTAGTGGGCCACCTGGGTGGGAGGGACGGGCCAGATCGTCCCGCCCAACCGGCCACCGCCCGCCTGGGCAAAGGCGCGGCCGGGAAAGATGGCTGCACCGGCGACGACCACGGCGAGGACGGCGTAGAGGGCGCGCCGGTGGAACCGGAGGAGGAGGAGGTCGTCGCGGCCCCACCACGGCGTGAGCAGCCACAGCACCCCGACGTCCAGGACGAGCCGCCCGGCCCGGAGCACTGAGCCGAAACCGAAGTAGCCGCGCACGCTCATCATGACCGACGTGATGCACAGCAGGCTCATCAGGAGGAGGAAGAGGTTCGGCCGCAGAAGCGCCTTGCGGTTGATCGACAGGGCGAGGATGGCGGCGATGACGAGGGCGGACTGCGTGAGCGCCTTCCCCGCCGAGACGGGCAGGTGGAGCAGTGGGGACTTTGTCGAGTAGGGCAGGACGTTGAGGTACAGAAGGGCCCAGATCCAGCCGATGCGGCGCCGCACGGACGCGTCCGACAGCGGGACGGCCCGCTCCGCCGTCCGGAGCAGCGGCGGCGCGGGCGCCCGCAGGCGCAGCCGCGTACCCGGCGGCGTCACTTCGCCAGGACCGGCGCCGCCGGCACCGCCCCAAGCCGCCGCTCGACCGTGGATGGCGCCGCGGCCGGTAGCCCGGCACTCTCGTCGTCGGGGTCGGCCCCGAGCAGGACGGTCGATGGCACGTCGATCCCGGCCGCGTCGAGCAGCTCGGCCAGCGCGGCGACGCCCCGCGCGGTGGCATTCCCGGCCGTGATCGACACGACGGCGTGGGAGGCCCAGCGGCGGAGATGCCAGGCGCCGGTGCCGGGGTCGACGCCGGCCACGACGAGCACCGCATCTGCCGCCGCGGCCTCCCCCGTCGGGTCCAGGCTTCCGTCCGCCTCCCACGGCCTGGGCGGGACGAGCAGTGTGATGGCGGGGTCGTCCTCCCCCACGTAGACGGTGTGGATGCCCGGCGCTCCCGACCCGTACGCCCGCCCGAGCGAGCGTTCCCTCGTCTCGTCGACGACCATCACGTGCTTGCCCTGCGCTGCCAGTGCGCCGGCGACCACCGCCACCGCCGCGGCCGTCGCACGTGGGTCGTCCGCCGCCACGACCAGCAAGGTGTGGCGGGGGCTCTGTTCCACCAGCGCCCGGAAGTGCTGGACCAGCGGCAGGAGGGCGGGCTCGCGCCGGGCGGCGATGGCGCGGGCCGACCGGCGGAATATGCCGCGGCGCAGCCCGCCGATGCTGAGAGCGACGGGCGCGCCGACGAGAGCGGCGACGTCCTCCCGGCGGCGCAGCCGGTCACTCAGGCAGGCGAGCATGATCACCATGACGACCGCGGCGCCGAGACCTCCGGCCATGCCCGTCAGGCCGTCGACGGCCAAGACCTTCTTGCGCGACGTCGGAACGATGGTGCCCGGCGTGATGACCCGGCTCCCGTGGACCACCGACAGCGTGTCGAGGTTGCTCTGCTGCACGGACTGCTCGAGCCTCAGGAGCGACGATGTCGCCGCTCCCCGCTGGGCCTGGAGGTTGGCCAGCTGCTGGGAGGACCCCTTTGTCCTGGTCCCGAGGGCGCCGATCTGCGAGCTGAGGCTGGTGATCTGTGTGCGAAGGTTCGAGATCTGCTGGTCGGTCGCCGTCACGACCGACTGGTTCTGCTCCTGGTAGAGGTGGGACCGGAAGGCGAGGTAGGCCGCGCCCAGGGCGTTCACCCGCTGGACGGCGGCCGAAGACGACGGGCCGGAGAGTGTCAGCGTCATGACGTTGCCGCTGGTGATCGTGGCGGGCGCCTTGCCCAGGAGACCCGAAGGCGTGAGGCCCTTCCCCGCCGGCCCGAGCCGGGCGATGGCGTGGTCGGCGACCGTCGCCGCCTTCAAAATGGCCAGGTCGTTCTGGGCCTCCACTGTGCTGGCGGACCCGGCCGGGTGGGCCAGGTACAGCGTCGCGGTGGCGCCGTACTTGACCGGCACGACGAAGTGATAGCCGATGCCGGCCACGAGCCCGAGGGCACCGACGGCCAACCACAGCCGACGGGTGCGGCGCAGTGCCGACACGACGAACCGCAGGCTGACCATCTTCCCGGTGAGGACCTGCACAGCCCCCGCCGCCGGGTCCGGGTACGTACCGGCGGCGGGGACGGCGTCGCCGACCGTGCGATCGGGATCGGGCGGCATACGACGGGCCTCCTGCCGGGTCGGGACTGACGCGGGGGCTCGGTGGTCGGTGCCGGCGGTCGTCATCGGGACCTGCCGACGACGGCGTCGGCGGCGGCGCCGTTGGCACGCGGCGGGCGGAGCGGCGCAGCCGGACGCCAGGCGTCGGCGTAGCGCCCCACGGTGTGGTCACTTGATGTGGGGTTGGCCACCAGGATCCCCTTGATTGGCTGCCCGGCGTCGGCGGCGGCCACCGCCACCCCGGCCAGCTGCTGCGCCGTGGCGTAGCCGGCCGAGACGGAGAGGATCACTGGCGCCCCGGGCGCCCCGGTCGGCGGGATGGTCTTCGGCTGGCCGGCGATGACCAGCGTGGTGACGACGAGGTCGACCACGGGCCCGTCGGTGCGCGACCCGCTGCCCAGCACGAGGCCGGGCCGGGGCGACCGGTCCTCGTCCTCGAACCGTGCGCATGCGGCCCGCAGCGCCGGCACGGCGTCGTCGGGCGCGACGACGGAGAAGGCCGTCTCGGTGCCCGATGCGGCAGATGCCAGCGCCACGTGGGCCGATTGGGCGAGCCCGCCGGCGTCGTCGGCGAAGGCGACGACGGTGAGCATCGGCCAGCTACCCTCGCCAGCGCCGATCTCGCGAAGCGCCCGCCGCACGCTCCACTGCTCGAGCGGGCTCGACTGGTACCGCTCGAACAGGCTCGCCCAGTCTCCCGCCGCCCGCCGAGCGGGCACCGGGAGCGAGGCCAGGACGGGGACGCCGAGCGTCTCGGCCAGGCCGTCGCGGGTCCGTAGGCGCGGGTCACGCCGGCGCCAGGCCAATACGACGACCGAGCCGACCAGCAGGCCGCCGATGACGCCGAGGCCCACCGGCACGACCACGGCGGACTTCGACGGCGGTGTGGCCGTCGTCGCCCGCTGGATGACCTCGGTGCCCTGGTTGGCGGCGACCTGAGCGAGGCCGGCCTGGGAGATCTGGCTCTTCACGCTGTTGAGCTGGAGATCGAGGCTCGAGGCCTCGGACGTCAGCTTGCCCACCAGGCCCGCGTCCTGGCGGGCGTCCGACGCTGTGCCGGCGTCGGACGTCTGTCGGGCTTGCGCCGCGCTCAGCTCCTTCTGGACGTTGGCGATCTGCCCGTCCAGTTGCCGGGACTCGCCGTGGAGGGCGCCGAGGACATTGGCGTTCGCCGTCGAGCCGCTGGTGGCGAGGAACTGGACGAGCTGTGTGGCGACGGCGTTGGCGAGCGCCTTCGCCTCCCGCCGGGTGGGGCCGTCGGCGGTGATCGTAAGCACGCTGTTGGCGGCATCGATCGTGCTGACCCGGGACTGGAGCGCGTGGAGGGAGAGGGAGGCGTCGACGGCGTGCCCGGCTGGCACGAGCACGGCGGCACTGGTGGCGATGCGCCCTTCGGTTGTCACGCTGCGCGTCACGGGCGCTGTGGCGGCATTGGAGGACGTGGGCAGCAGTACCAGGGACGATGCCTGGTAGTGCGGCAGCGCGAAGACGACATAGGCGGCGGCCGCGGCAACTCCCGCGACGACGAAGGCTGCTACCACCCGCCAGAACCGCCGGACCAGCTGGGCGGACTCCTTGACGTCGAGCACTTGTTCGCTCAACGGTGCGCTCCTCTCCACTTGGCTTCCGCCCAGAGTCGAGCGCGGGTCGAGATTGGTGATACGTGGGCTACGCCCGGTAGGAGGAGCCGGCGTCCTGGGCGGTGAAGGGATCGCCGGAACCGGCGATGTGCGAGACGCCGTGCGTCCACTGCGACCAGGTGAGCTGTGTGCCGAGGGCGAACCCGTCGAAGCGCCAGGGTCCCCGGTAGGTGTTGTCGCTGAACACGTCGTGCTGGTGGTTCGAGATGTCGTTGGGCACGACCCATGCCTTGTACGGCGCCGAGCTCCCGTACTCGGAGAAGAGCCCGGTGAAGCCGCAGTTCCGTTGGACGGTGCAGTTCGGCCCGATCGCCTTGGGTGTGAAGGTGAAGGTGTTGTGGTCCACGGTCACGTGCTGGGTCAGCCACCGGCAGCCGTCGAAGTAGTCCGGGGTGCCTCCCGGCTTTGACCCGGGGAGCCCCGCCTTGCACGACTTGGAGTCGAAGCGCGACGGGTCGACGAGGGTGCACGGGCCGTCCGAGCCGTCACCGCAGAAGCGGTTGGCGTTCTCCCACAGCACGACGCCGCCCCAATTGTCCACGAAGTCGTTGCCGGTGATGGAGAACGTCCCCGAGTACTTGCCGGGCACCCGGACGTCGCCACCGGACTCCGAGACGTAGATTGCCGGCGCGGGGAAGCCGAGTGTCGGATTGGCGCCGTCCCGCCAGCCGTTGTCGACGAGGGTGTTGTCGGCGATGCGCGCGTTGTAGCTGATCTCGTAGATGATGCCCTCGGCATAGTTCCGGGCGATGTAGTTGTGCGAGATATCGAAGCCGGTGTTGTCGGTGTCCGCCCACAGGCCGACCTTGTGGTTGTCGTGGACGTAGTTGTCGGTCACCACGGCCCCGTCGGTGCGCCAGAACTTGGCGCCGCCCGAGCACCCACAACCCGGGCGGACGGCGTCCCAGTTGAAGGTGGCATTGCCGGCGATCTCGTTACCCGTCACCGTGAGGTTCGACACGACCCCGGCTGTGCTGTAGGCGCTGAAGCCGTACTGGCCGTTGCGCGCCAGGCAGTTGTCCGTCAGCGAATCGTCGCTGCCGAGCATCACACCGGCCCCCGCGTTCGACTCGACGGTGTCGTGGGTGACCACCCACCCGGTGGCGGATGTGTGGTTGACGACTCCCTGTGTGGCGTTGCCACCCTTGGTGCCGAAGTTCCGGATGGTGAGGTACTCGACCGTCACCCTCTCGGCGTGCTGGGTGAAGGCGTAGAGGTTCACCCCCCCGCCGTCGAGGACGGCGCCCGGCGCCCCGACATAGGTGTCGCCGTCCCCCGGCACGATCTGGGCGAACTTGCCCCCGCCCAGGCGGTGGACTCCGGGCGCGAACCAGTACGTCGTGTTGGGCGTGTCGAGGCTGGCGGCGTGGTCCTTTCCGGCGGGCACGGTGACGGCACCGGCCGGTGCGGATGCCGGGCCGCCGAGGAGCTTGCTGTTGCCGCACACCTTCGGCCCCGGATCCGGGGCCGAGCCGCCGGCTGCGCCCGAAGTGCCGTTCGTGCCGGTCGAGCCGGCAGCCGACCCCGCCGACCCGTTGCCCCCGGCAGCGCCGGTGCGCCCCGCGTGCCCCCCCGGCGACGAGACGGCGCCCGACGCCACCAGGACGGGGGCAACGGCAGCCGCGACGACGAGGACGGCCGTCACGGGAACGACCCACGGAGGGCGGCGGTCCCGACCGTCACGGCGCAGTCGGCGGTGAGGGTGAGGTCGGCTAGCCGGGAGGGGGGGTGTCATGCTCGGCGACTGCACGGTGCAGCGCCGCCGCCAGGTCCTGCGGGTCGATCCCCTGTTCGGAGCCCGCGGGCACGGGGAGGTCCCCCACCGTCGGGACGACCCGGTAGCAGACGTGCCCGGCCGCACCGCTGAGCTCGGTGGTCGGTTCGATGCTGGCGCCGCTCACCCCGTAGGACGCCTGCACGGTGGCGGCCGCCCGCCGCAGCGCCCCCAGGACGACGCCGGCGTCGACCGGTGACGCCGCCATCCCGTCCACATGGCTGCGGGGCGCGACCAGGACGCCGGGGGTGCCCGCCTCGATCAGGGCCACCAGGTCGTCGACGACCACGACCACGGTGCCCTTCGGTGCCGGCGCCGCCTGCTCGCGGGCTGCAACGCACAGGAAACATCCAGTGTGCGATGTCTGGCCGGTGCCGACCTTCATCGGCAGCTGGCCCTGTCTCTGGCATCCGTGTCGGCCCCGGCGGCCGCCTGCTGGTGGTGTGACATGCCTCGATCGACCCCCTCTTGCCCTCCATCATGGCCGCGACCTCCCCGATTGCGGTGGACGGTGAGACGAGCGTCGGCCGGCGCCCTCCGGCATGACGCCCGTGAGGTTGTGGTCCAGCCGACGCTGGCCCTACATGTGCCGGCCCTCCGAGCACCGACATGACTTGGAGCGCGTACCTCGCTACCCGATACGGATTCTTCTCCTTTTCGCCGGGCGGTGCCCCCGGGCGGTGCCGGGACGTATCCAACATGCAGCGATCGACTCATTGACGCGCAAGGGCGCTGGCAAAGCCGCAGCGGCTCCTGGCCTTGGCCGCTTACGAGACGATGGAGGTACTGCATGACGTCGGACGCACAGCCGATGCCCTACCTCCGCCTGGCGTCGAGCGCCCAGGGGACGGCCGAGGCCAGGTCGGCGGGGCATCCGGGATCGCCCCCGTTGCCGATCGCCGTCGGTGAGACGGCGATCGTCCCCACTCAGTGGGAGGACGAGCCATCGGCACCGGCGGGCTCCGCCGAGGTGGCCGCAGTCGGGACTGTCCGGGCCGACAGCCCGAGCCGGACGCTCGAGACGGGCCTGTTCGTCCTGGACCTGCTGTGCGTGACCGTCGCCTGGGTGGGCGTGAGCCCGCGCCTGGTGGTGGCGCCAACGGCGTTCGGGCGGATCGCGCCCGGCCTCGTCGGTGCGGCGGTGACGCTGCTCGCCATGCGGGCGCTCCATCTCTACCGGTCTCGCCGCTGCGTCCGGCGGTCCGAGGAGCTGTGGCGGACCGCCCTCGCCAGCTTGTGGGGGGCGGCCGCCTTCGTGGTGGTCCAGGCCCAGGCGGGACCGCCGGGGCCGCAGGCGCTGGCCGGCGCGGGCACGGCCGTGGTCGTCGTCGGCCTGTGCCGGTGGCAGTACGGGAGGTTCGTGCGGGCGCGGCGGGCCCACGGCCGGCACCTTCGCGGGGTCGTCCTGGTGGGGGCGAGCGATGACGCCGAGGCCCTGCGGGCGATGCTCCGCTCGGAGCCGGAGCTCGGCTATGCAGTGACCGGCCTGATCGGGGACGGTGCCGGCGAGCCGCGCTGGTCCGACGTCGCGTCGAGCCCCTCGGTGGCCGACATTCCCCGCCTCGCCGCCGGCACCGGGGCGAGCGGGATCCTGATCGTGCCCTACGGGCTGTCGAGCGAGACGCTGCGGCGGGCCATCGCGGTCGCCGCCGACGACGGTCTCCATGTCCAGGTGTGGTCGGGACTGCTCGGCGTGGGGAGCCGCCGCCTCCGCAGCGTGCCGGTGTCGGGCGAGCCGTTCTTCTACGTGGAGCCGCGCGGCGCCGCCCTTTGGCAGCTGACGGCCAAGCGGATCATCGACGTTGCTGGGGCGTTGGTGGGATTGGCGGCTTCGGTGCCGCTGCTCGCCGTGGCCGCACTCCTGGTGAAGCTCGACGACGGGGGCCCTGTGCTTCACCGCGGTTCCCGCGTCGGCCGCCACGGAAAGCCCTTCGCCGCCTACAAGATCCGCACGATGTCGGCGGGGCGCGACCTGTCGACGGACGAGCTGTCGGCGCTCAATGAGCGCAAGGATGGTCCGCTGTTCAAGGCGTCCAACGACCCGAGGGTGACCCGCGTGGGCCGGCTCCTGCGGGCGTCCAGCATCGACGAGATCCCCCAGCTGTGGAACGTGCTGTCGGGCACCATGAGCCTCGTCGGCCCCCGCCCGGCGCTGCCGGACGAGGTGGTCGAGTTCGACGACGAGCTGCACCGGCGTCACTCCGTGCGGCCGGGGATCACCGGCCTCTGGCAGGTGGAGGCGCGCCGGAACCCGTCCTTCCACGCGTACCGCCGCCTCGACCTGCGCTACGTCGACGACTGGTCGCTCTCCCTCGACCTGGCCATCCTGGCGGCGACGGTGCCGGCCGTTCTCGGTCAGGCCGTCGAAGAGCTGCGTCGGCGGGGCCGGCAGGCCCGGCAGGTCCGGTCCGACCACTGAACCACCGGCCGCCGCCGCGGCACAGCCCGACGCCGCCGGCACGTCCGTGCCCGCCGGCCTCATCCGCGACCGGGCCGCGCCACCGCGGCTCCCCGGGCCGGCAACCCGCACCGCGTGCGCCGCCTTCTGTGTCCTTTTCCTCACAATTGGGGATGACGGGCGACGGTCGCGCGGCACATGCTCGGAGTGGGAGCCAACCACAGCAATGAACGTCGTAGGGCTACCTGCGGCGACGCCGTACACGACGGCATCGAAGAGGAGACGTCGATGATGGCCCCCGAGACCCAATTTCGTACTGCCGATCCGACGGACCGTGCGCACCCCGCAGCGGCCGCCAGGGACGAGGTGCCCGGCACCCGACTGGGTGGCGCTCCCGTGGACGGCAGCCCACCGGGCAGCGCCCGATCGAGTGACAGCCACCCGGAAGGCTCCCCTCCGAGCGGCACCGCGTCGGTCGGACGTGAGCGGTCGGACGCGGATCTCGCCGCCGTGGTCCGTGCCGCCACCCAGGGCGACCAGATGGCCTGGGCGGTGCTCGTCCGGCGGTACGGCTCCATGGTCAATGCGATCGCTCGGGGCTGCCGGCTCAACGAGGCGGACGTGGCCGAGGTCCACCAGGTCACGTGGCTGCGCATGGTGGAGCACATCGACCGCCTGCGCCAGCCCGAACGCATCGGCGCCTGGCTGGCGACGACGGCCAAGCGCGAGAGCCTGCGCCTGGTCCGGGCCCGAGGGCGCCTCTCCTACGACTACGACGGGCTGCTCCAAAGGCCCGATGCCAGCACGCCGGCGCCCGATGCCGGGCCGATCGGCGACGAGCGCGCCACCGCCCTCCACCGAGCCTTTGCCCTCCTGCCGCCCCACTGCCGCCGGCTCCTGGCGACGTTGGCGGCCGACGACGGCGCGTCCTACAAGGACATCTCGGTCGCGCTCGCCATGCCGATCGGCAGCATCGGACCCACCCGAGGGCGCTGCCTCGAGCGGCTGCGCCGGATCCTGGAGGACATCGGCGCCGACCTCTGAACGCCCCTCTTTGACGCACCCGTCGACCGCCGCGTTGACGCACCCGTCGACCGCCGCGTTGACGCACCCACCGACTCCCCGCTGAGCAGGTAGGTCCACCGCGTCCACCACCGCGTCCGGCCGGGTCCTCGGCCGCGCCAGCAATGCCGGAGCCCGTTCGCGTCCCGGGGCGGGGCGGTAGGGTGGGCGCCATGCCTCCCGCGCCGTCCTCCACCGGAGGTGCCCCGGACGCCGACCTCGAGCAGCTCGGCATCGACGTCATCCGCGGCCTGGCCATGGACGCGCCCGAGCGGGCCCACTCCGGCCACTCCGGCACGGCGATGGCCCTGGCGCCGCTGGCGCACGTCCTCTTCACCCGGGTGCTGCGCCACGACCCGGCGGACCCGGCATGGCCCGACCGTGACCGCTTCGTGCTGTCGAACGGGCACGCCTCGATCCTGCTCTACTCGATGCTGTACCTCTGCGGGTACGGGTTGACGCTGGAGGACCTCCGGGCCTTCCGCCAGTGGACGTCCAAGACGCCCGGGCATCCGGAGCACGGCCACACGGCCGGGGTCGAGGTGACCACCGGCCCGCTCGGCCAGGGATTCGCCGACGGGGTCGGCATGGGGATCGCCGAGCGGTTCCTCCGGGCCCGTTTCGGGTCCGACGTCGTCGACCACCACACGTTCGTGATCTGTGGCGACGGCTGCCTCGAGGAGGGCATCTCCCACGAGGCAGCCTCGCTCGCCGGCCACCTCGGCCTCGGCCGCCTCGTCTACGTCTACGACGACAACCACATCTCCATCGACGGCCCGACCGAGCTGGCGTACAGCGACGACGTCCCCGGACGCTTCGCCGCCTACGGGTGGGATGTGGACGACGTCGGCGAGATCGCCAACGACGCCGACGCCCTCGAGCGCGCCCTGCGCCGGGCGATGGCCGTCGAGGACAAGCCGTCGATGATCGTGCTGCGCAGCCACATCGGCTGGCCGTCGCCCGACCTGACCGACACGGCCAAGGCCCACGGCGATCCGTTCGGCGAGGACGAGATCCGGGCGACCAAGGAGATCCTCGGGCTGCCGCCGGACCAGTCCTTCTGGGTGCCCGACGCCGTGCTCGACCTCTACCGCCGCACGATCCCGCGCGGCCAGGCGCTGCGGGCCGAGTGGGCGTCGCGCCATGCCGCGTGGCAGGGCGACCGATCGGCGTGGGACGCGGCATGGGCCGGGCGCGGGCTCCCGGGATGGGAGGCCAAGCTGCCCACGTTCGAGGTCGGCCAGCAGCTCGCCACCCGCAAGGCGATCAACGCCTGCCTCAATGCCACCGCCGACGTGGTCCCCGGGATCGTGTCGGGAGCGGCCGATCTGACGGGCAACACCGGCGTGCTCATCGACGGGGCGGACCGCCAGTCGCCCGAGCACCCCGAGGGCCGCCAGGTCTACTTCGGGATCCGCGAGCACGCCATGGGCGCGGTCATGACGGGGATGGCGCATCACGGCGGCGTGCTGCCCCTGGGGGGCACTTTCTTCTGCTTCAGCGACTACATGCGCCCGGCCGTCCGCCTCGCCGCCCTGTCGAAGGCCCACGTCGTGTACTCGTGGACCCACGACTCGATCGGCCTGGGCCAGGACGGACCGACGCACCAGCCGATCGAGCAGCTGGCGTCGCTGCGGGCGATGCCCGGCCTGCTGGTCGTCCGCCCCGCGGACGCCAACGAGACGGCACAGGCCTGGCGGCTGGTGGTCGACGGGGACGAGCCGGCGGCGCTCGTGCTGTCCCGCCAGAGCGTGCCGGTACTGGCCCATACGGCCGAGCGGGCAGCCGAGGGGGTGCCGCGCGGCGGGTACGTGCTCGTCGACGAGGACCGGGACGGGTCGGCGGCGCCGCCCGACGTGGTGCTGGTGTCGACCGGGGGCGAGGTCCACGTCTGCGTGGATGCCGCCGACCTGCTGGCCGAGCGGGGCGTGCGGGCCCGTGTGGTCTCGCTCCCCTGCTGGGAGTGGTTCGAGGACCAGGACGACGACTATCGCCGGTCGGTGCTGCCGCTCGGAGTGCCCCGGCTGGCGGTCGAGGCGGGGGCGTCGTTCGGCTGGGACCGCTACGCCGACGCGACCGTGTCGATCGACCGCTTCGGTGCGTCGGCGCCCGGGGCACAGGCGCTGGCGGAGTTCGGCTTCAACCCAGAGCACGTGGCGGCCGAGGCGCAGGCGCTCGCCGGCGCACGCTGAGCCGGCCCGCGAGATCGCGTCAGCGACGAGGAGGAGGCCATGACCAAACTGGACGAGCTGTACGACCGTGAGGGCCAGAGCCCGTGGCTCGACGACCTCCACCGGGAGTGGCTCACCGGCCACCACCTGCACGACCGTGTCGACCAGGGCGTGCGGGGGGTGACGTCCAATCCCACGATCTTCGCCAGGGCCATCCAGGCCACCGACGTCTACGACGACCAGTTCCGATCGCTCATCGCCTCGATGACCGTCGACGACGCCTACTGGGAGATGGTCGTCCAGGACATCCGCGACGCCCTGGCGGTCCTCCGTCCGGTCCACGACCAGAGCGACGGGGCCGACGGCTTCGTGTCACTGGAGGTGGCGCCGGCGCTCGCCCGCGACACCGAGGGCAGCATCGCCGCCGCGCGGTCCCTGCACGAGCGGATCGACGAGCCCAACCTGCTGGTGAAGGTGCCGGGGACGGCGGAGGGCGTCCCGGCCATCCGCCAGCTCCTGTCCGAGGGGCGCAGCATCAACGTCACGCTGATCTTCGGCATCGCCCGGTACGACGCCGTCATGGAGGCCTACCTCTCCGGGCTCGAGCAGTACTTCGCCGCCGGCCACGCCGACCTGCGTGGCGTGCACAGCGTGGCGTCGTTCTTCGTGAGCCGGGTCGACACGGAGGTCGACCGGCGCCTGGAGGAGCTGGCCGGCGGGGCTGCGTCGGGCGACCCCAAGATCCTGGCTCTGCGGGGCAAGGCGGCCGTCGCCCAGGCTCAGGTCGCCTACCAGCACTTCCAGCAGAAGTTCTCGGGCGAGCGGTGGGAGGCCCTGGCCCGCCGGGGCGCCCGGGTGCAGCGGCCCCTGTGGGCGTCGACGTCGACCAAGAACCCTGCCTACCCCGATCTCCTCTACGTCGACTCGCTCATCGGTCCCGATACGGTCGACACCATGCCCGAGCCGACGCTCGACGCCCTGGTCGACCACGGCACCGTCGCCCGCACGGTCGACGCCGACGTCGACGCCGCCCACCGGGTGCTGTCGCTCTTGGCGGGCGTGGGCGTCGACATGGACGACGTCGGCACCACCTTGGAGGAGCAGGGGGTCAGCTCGTTCGCCAAGTCGTTCGACGAGCTGCTCCAGTCGCTCACCGACAAGGCCAACGCCCTCCGCTGAGCTCGATGGCGCCGTCCGAGACCACCCCGCCGCTCGCGGCCACCCCTGCCTCGGCGGCGTCGGGAGGCCTGGGCGTCCCGTCGTCCCCGGCCGGCCGGCCAGCCAGCCGCACGCCGCCGTTGGCGCTGGTCATCTTCGGCGCCTCGGGCGACCTCACCTCGCGCAAGATCCTGCCGGCTCTGGCCAACCTGGCCGACCGGGGCCGGCTGGCGGACGAGTTCACCGTGATCGGGGTGGCCCGGACCCAGTGGAGCGACGAGGAATTCCGCCAGGCGGCGCTGAAGGACGTTCCCTCCGCCGGCGAGCGGTGGCGCGCGCTGGTGGAGCGGTTCCGCTACGTGCCGGGCGAGTACGCCGCCACCGAGACGTTCGACCGGTTGAAGGAGCTCCTGGCCGAGGCCGACCAGGAGCACGGCACGGCCGGGAACCGAGTCTTCTACCTGGCCACCATCCCGTCGGTCTTCGCCATGGTGGCCGAGGCGCTGGCCAAGGAGGGCTGCAACGTGCCCGGCGACGGGGGCCAGTTCGCCCGGCTGGTGGTCGAGAAGCCCTACGGCCGGGACCTCGAGAGCGCCCTCGACCTCGACCGGTCGGTCCACCGGGCCTTCGACGAGGACCAGATCTTCCGCATCGACCACTACATGGGCAAGGAGACCGTCCAGAACGTCCTCGCCCTGCGGTTCGCCAACGCGGTGTTCGAGCCGATCTGGAACCGCCGCTACGTCGAGCAGGTGCAGATCACCGTGGCCGAGTCGATCGGCGTCGAGCACCGCGGCGGCTTCTACGAGCGGGCGGGAGCACTGCGCGACATCGTCCAGAACCACGTCATGCAGGTGCTCGCCCTCACCCTGATGGAGCCGCCGACGGGGGTGGACGCCCAGCACGTGCGGGACGAGAAGGTGAAGCTGCTGAAGGCGGTGCACATCCCGACGCCCGACGAGGCGGTCGACAAGTCGGTGCGGGGCCAGTACGCCGCCGGCGTGGTCGACCAGGTGGCCGTGGACGGCTACCGGGACGAGGAGGGTGTGGCCGCCGACTCGCTGACCGAGACGTACGTCGCCCTGCGGCTGCGGGTGGAGAACTGGCGATGGGCCGGCGTCCCGGTCTACGTCCGCACCGGCAAGCGCCTGCCGGGCCGGGTGACCGAGGTGGCCCTCCAGTTCCACCGGGTGCCGTTCCTCGCCTTCGAAGGCGAGCTGTCGCGCCAGCTGCGCCCCAATACCCTGGTCCTGCGGATCCAGCCCGACGAGGGCATCAGCCTCCACTTCGGGGCCAAGGTCCCCGGCGAGGAGTTCCGGGTGCGGTCCGTGGCCATGGACTTCCTCTACGACGACGTCTTCCACGACGCCAAGGAGAGCGACGGCTACCCCCGCCTCCTCCACGACGCCATGTGCGGCGACCCGACCCTCTTCATCCGGACCGACGAGGTCGAGCAGGCGTGGCGGATCGTGGACCCCTACCTCGCGGCGTGGTCCGCCCCGGGTGGCGGACTCCACTTCTACCCGGCGGGCACCTGGGGCCCCCACATCGCAGACCTGCTGCTCGAGCGCTCGGGCGACTCGTGGCGGGTCCCCGAGCTGTGAGCGCCGCCCCGGCTCCCACCCCCGCCGGCGCGGCGGCCACCACCGGCGGCCCATCGACCGGCGCGGCCCCGCTCGGTGACGGCTGGCGGGCGGGCGACCTGCTCGCCGCCACCGCCGACGAACTGGCGCCGGCGGCCCGATCCACGCGCGACGCCGCCCACGGCCGCCGGATCACCTACTCCCCCAAGGTCTTCATCCCCCTCACCATGCTGTGC
>JBOGGF010000351.1:0-2551 GCA_050743965.1 Acidimicrobiales bacterium | reverse complement strand
GAGATGTGGGAGCACCCGGCGGTCCAGGACAACCTGGACCGCCTCGCCCGCCGAGGGGTGGTCGTGGTCCCGCCCGAGCCCGGCCGCCTGGCCGGCGGCGACGTGGGCACCGGCCGGATGGCCGAGCCGGCAACGATCGTCGCCTGCGCCGTGGCGGTCCTCGTCGCGACGGGGTCCGGGGACCTCGAGGGGCGGCGGGTGGTCGTGAGCGCCGGGGGGACCCGGGAGCCCATCGACCCCGTGCGCGTCATCACCAACCGCTCGTCGGGCAAGCAGGGCCACGCCCTGGCCGAGGCCGCCGCCCGGCGGGGAGCTTCGGTGACCCTGGTGACGGCGTCGTCGCTGCCCGTCGCCTCGCCCGGCGTCGAGATCGTCCGGGTGGAGTCGGCGGCGGAGATGGAGGTCGCCCTGACCGCCGCCGCCGCCGGGGCGGACGTGGTGGTGATGGCCGCGGCGGTGGCGGACTTCCGGCCGAAGGCGCCGGCCGAGGTGAAGGTGCACGGCGTGCCCGAGCTGGTGCTCGAGCCGACGCCCGACATCCTGGCCGGCCTCGCCCGCCGGCGCGTGCCCGGGCAGGTCCTCGTCGGATTCGCCGCCGAGACCGACGACCCGATCGGGCGCGCCCGGCGCAAGCTCGAGCACAAGGGCGTCGATCTCCTCGTCGTGAACGACGTCTCGGCGCCCGGCGCCGGCTTCGACCACGACACCAACGCGGTCACCCTGCTCGAGGCGGGCGGGGGCGCCGTCGAGGTCCCCCTCACGACCAAGCGGGAGGTGGCCGAGGCGGTCTTGGATAGGGTGGTTGCTCGGCTGGCGCCGCGCCCGGAGGAGCCGGCGGCGACCGGGACGGCCACCGCCCGCGGGATGGTCACCGGGACGGCCACCGCCGGCGGGACGACGACGGACACCACAGACGCGACAGAGAGGACGGCGACGTGAGGACCACCTTCACCTCGGAATCGGTCACCGAGGGGCACCCCGACAAGATGGCCGACCAGGTGTCCGATGCGGTGCTCGACGCGCTGCTCGAGCACGACCCCTACAGCCGGGTGGCGTGCGAGACCCTCCTCACCACCGGCCTGGTGGTGGTCGCCGGCGAGATCACCACCGCGACCTACGTGGAGATCCCCTCGCTGGTGCGCGACGTGATCTGCGAGATCGGCTACGACAACGACGCCTACGGCTTCAACGGCCGGACGTGCGGGGTGGTCGTGGCCGTCGACGGCCAGTCGCCCGACATCGCCCAGGGCGTCGACGCCGCCTACGAACTGCGGAGCGGGGCAGGCGGCGAGGACCGGCTCAACGCCCAGGGGGCCGGCGACCAAGGGATGATGTTCGGGTACGCCTGCGACGAGACGCCGGACCTCATGCCACTGCCGATCTGGCTGTCCCACCGCCTGGCCCAGCGGCTGGCCCAGGTGCGGCGGGTCGGGGTGCTGCCCTACCTGCGGCCCGACGGCAAGACCCAGGTCAGCGTCATCTACCAGGACGGCGAGCCGGTCGCCCTCGACACCATCCTGATCTCGACCCAGCACCAGCCGGGGATCGACCTCGAGACCCTGCTCCTCCCCGACCTCCGCGAGCACGTCATCCACCCGCTGCTGCCGGCCGACCTCGACGCCACCAACCTGCGCGTCCTGGCCAACCCGACCGGGCAGTTCGAGCTGGGCGGCCCTCATGCCGACACCGGGCTCACCGGCCGCAAGATCATCGTCGACACCTACGGCGGCTCGGCCCGCCACGGGGGCGGTGCCTTCTCGGGCAAGGACCCCTCCAAGGTCGACCGGTCGGCCGCCTACGCCGCCCGGTGGGTGGCCAAGCACGTGGTGGCCGCCGGTGCGGCGCGCCGGTGCGAGGTGCAGGTGGCCTACGCCATCGGGGTGGCCCAGCCTGTCTCCCTGCTGGTGGAGACGTTCGGCACCGAGACGGTGGACCCCGAGCGGATCGCCACCGCCGTGCGGGAGCTCTTCGACCTGCGTCCGGCGGCGATCATCTCGGAGCTCGACCTCCGCCGCCCGATCTACCGGCGGACCGCCGCCTACGGGCACTTCGGCCGGAGCGAGAAGGAGTTCACCTGGGAGGCCACGCCCAAGCTGGACGACCTGCGGCGCGCCCTGGGCCTCTGAGCGGGGGCCTCCTCGTCGGGGTCGTCCCCGACGTGCCGGCGGTCAGCGGACGGCAGTTCGACTACGCCGTCCCCGAGCGCTGGCGCCAGGAAGTCCGGGTGGGCACCCGGGTGCGCATCCCCTTCCACGGCCGCCGGGTCGGTGGCTGGGTGGTGGCGGTCGGCGTCGAGCCGGCACCGGGGGTGACGGCGCAGGCGATCACCGGGCTGTCGGGCCACGGCCCGCCCGCCTCCGTCGTCGAGCTGGCGGGCTGGGCGGCGTGGCGCTGGACCATGGCCCCCGCCACCGTGCTGCGGATGGCGTCGCCGGAGCGCAACGTCCGCGCCCTGCCGCGGCCGCCGGCACCGCCGGTGGGGGCGGTGCCCGACCCGGCCCCGGCCACCCGGCTCGTCCGGCAGGCCCCGGCCACCGACCTCCTGCCACTG
>JBOGGF010000350.1:0-1989 GCA_050743965.1 Acidimicrobiales bacterium | reverse complement strand
CTGTCGGCGGGTGCGGCGACCTGCCGGCCTGGTGTCGTCGTCGGCGACGTGGTGGCGGTCATGGACCGGGTGCTGGTGGACGCCGGCTACGGCGCCTACTGCCGACCGCCCCACATGCGCGCCCGCGGGCACGGGCTGGGGCTGGCCTCGTCCAGGCCGGGGGACCTCACCCGGGACAGCGAGCGCGCCCTCGTGGAGGGTGACGTCTTCGTCCTGCACCCCAACCAGTACCTTCCGACAACGGGGTACCTGCTGTGTGGCGAGCCGCTGGTCGTGACCGGCGGCGGCGGCCGGCCGCTCACCGGGGGCTTCGCTCCGCTGGGGGAAGTGGCGGCGTGAGCATGCCGTCTCTGGTGACGATGACGCCGGCCGTCCGCACCGGCCGAGCGTGCTTCGACCATCGCCGCCTGCCGCGCGACGAGTTCGTCGCCCGGGCACGCGCGGTGGACGCTCTGGCCCTGGACCAGCGACTGTCGGCGGTCGTGGTCGTGGCCAACGCCGCCACGCCGGGTCCCGTGGTCCACCTCACCAACTACGCGCCGACGGCGGGTGTCGCGACGGTCGTCCTCGTCCCCGGGCACGACCCCGTGCTCATTGCCGGGCGCGGCGGGCGGCGCGAGGAGCCCTACCAGCGGGACGTCACCTGGGTGCCGATCCTCCACCAGCAACCCTTCGGGGCAGAGATCGTCCAGCGGGTCCTGGCGGAGCGCGGTGTCGAGGGCGACCGACTGGGCGTCGCCGGATTGGAAGACCAGGTGCCGGCACGTGCAGCCGAGCGGTTCGTCGCAGAGCTGGGGCCGTTCGAGCTCGTCACCGTCGACGATGCATTGGCCACCCTGCGCCGAGACGCGACCGTTCGGGAGTCCTCGGTCCTGGGCGAGGTCGACGCCGTCCTGGGGGCCTCGGCGCAGCGGGGCGCAGCGGCCTTCGCCCGGCACGCCAATCCGACCCGGGCGGCGCTGGCGATCGAGGACGCCGCCTATGCCCGCGGTTGCCGGGACGTGCGGCTCTTGGTGGGTCACGCCGACGGCTCCCTTCGACCGTTCGAAGCGGTCGACGACCGTCGCCAGGGTCTTTTCGTCTGTTACGTGGCGGCGGAGTACCTGGGCTACTGGGGAGAACGGGCGGTGACCTTCCCGTGGGCAGGGTTGCCCGCCGACGCCGACCTGCGACCCGTCGTCGACGCCGTCGTCGCCCAGCTGCGTCCCGGGGCGCGCCCCGGTGGCCTGATGGCGGCCCACGGCGGGGACCCGGCAGCCGGGCGGGACGGGGACACGACAGCCGGACGGGGCGGGGACATGGCGGGTGCGGAGGTCGACCTGCGCCTGCGGGGCCTCGGGGTCGAGCTGGTCGAGCTCCCCGACGACCGGAGCGGGTGGGTGGAACTGCGAGCCAGCGACCCCGTCTCCGTCGTCGCCTCCCGGCGGGCCGGCGGCGCGATCGTCCTCCACAGCCGAGCCGCCCTCGTGGGGCCGGACGGCCCCGTGCCACTGGCCCGCGCCGTGATCGGGGCGGTGGCCCGATGACCGACGGGGATGCCTCGGCGGCGTCGCTGGGGGAGCTCGTCGCCGGGCTCGCCCACTGGTCGCCCGATGCCGACGGACAGGAGGCCGCCCGCCTCCGGGCCGGCGACGTCGCCTGCGCCGTCCACCTGGGTGGGTCACTGCCCCAGTGGGTGGCGGCCAGGCAGGCCTACGGTCGGCTGCTCGGCGAAGGGACCGGCGGGTGCTGGCTCGGTGCCGAGCTGGCGTCGTGCTGCCGCATCACCGAGATCGACGACATCGATCTGCGCACGTGCACCACGCCTGGCTCGGTCGCGGTGCCTGCCGCGCTGGTCTTCGCCAGCCAGGGTGCAGGGACGGCGGATGTCCTCGCCGGGATCGCGGCGGGGTACGAGGTGATCCTCGCCGCCGCGGCTGCGCTCGGCGGGGCCTTTGCCACCGCCGCCGGCACCTGGCCCACGCGCGCCGCCGCCGCCCTGGGCGCCGC
>JBOGGF010000349.1:0-4390 GCA_050743965.1 Acidimicrobiales bacterium | reverse complement strand
GAGGAGCCCCATCATCGCCACGCCGGCCGCCGTCCGCTTGGGCCGATCGCGGGGCCGGTCCAAGAGGTTGTGGATCTCGTTGTCACCGGTGAAGCGGCGCTCGATGGCCGGCCACGCGCCGCAGAGGGTGAACACCAGTCCCGGGAACACGATCGCCGGGAGGACGACCTCCCAAGGGACCGTATGGCCCCAGGCGCTCCACTGCCATGACGGCATGATGCGCAGGGCACCGTCGAGGAAGCCCATGTACCAGTCCGGCTGGACGGCGTAGGAGATCTTGGACGCCTCGTACGGGCCGAACTGCCAGATCGGGTTGATCTGCGCCACGCCGCCGAGGACGGCGAGGCCGCCGGTCACCATCAGCATGAAGCCGGTGGTCTTGGCCATGAACGTCGGGTACATCGGCGACCCGATGACGTTGGTCTCCCGCCGGCCGGCACCGGGGAATTGGGTGTGCTTCTGCCGGACGAGCAGGGCGAGGTGCCCGCCGACCAGCCCCAGCAGTATGAGCGGGATGATGAGCACGTGGAGGAGGTAGAAGCGCTCGATGATGATCCCGCTGCCCGGGTACTGCCCGCCGAAGAGCCACACCGCCAGGTAGCTCCCGACGACGGGGATCGACTCGAGGATCGAGTAGGCGATGCGGATGCCGGTGCCCGAGATCAGGTCGTCGGGGAGCGAGTAGCCGAGGAAGCCGTTGCCGATCGCCAGGATCAGCATGGTGATCCCGATGGTCCAGTTGAGCTCCCGGGGCTTGCGGAAGGCGCCGGTGAAGAAGATCCGGGCCATGTGGACGACGATCGAGCCAACGAACACGTCCGCCGCCCAGTGGTGCATCTGGCGGGTCAGGAGCCCGGCCCGCACGGCGAACGAGATGTGCACGGTGGAGGCGTATGCCTCGGACATGTGGATGCCGTCGAGCGGCTTGTACGCGCCGTGGTAGGTGACGATCGTCTGCGAGGGTACGTAGTACAACGAGAGGAAGATGCCGGTCGCCAGGAGCACGACGAAGGAGTAGAGCGCGATCTCCCCGAGCATGAACGACCAGTGATCGGGGAACAGCTTGTCCAGGAATATGCGCCCGCCCTTGGCGATGCCGAGCCGTTCGTCGAGCTCGTTGACCACCTGCTGGACGCGCCCGTAGCGCCCGTAGGCCTGTCTGGCCTGGCGCGGGGTGCGCGGCCGGCGACCCTCCGTCGTGATCATGCGGTGGTCTGACCCTTCTTTGTCCTCTGTGTGGTGCGCTCCCAGAAGCCCGGGCCGACGGGCTGGTCGAAGCCGCGCTGGGCCCGGAGGAAGCCGGCGGAGTCGAAGGAGAGGGGAAGCTGGGGCAGGGGACGCGGCGCCGGGCCGAATATCGGCACCGCCCCGTCCCGGATGTTGAACATCGACTGGTGGCACGGGCAGACCAGCAGCTCCAGCAGCTGCTCGTACAGCCCCACCGGGCAGCCGAGGTGGGTGCACACCTTCGAGTACGCCACGTAGCCTGTCGGTGCCCAGTCGGTCCTGCTCTTGCTCGTGACCAGGTCCGTGAGCTGGGCCCGGATGAGCACGGTCTGGTCGACGGACTGGCCCCGGTCCGTGCTCTGCTTGCCCTCCGGGTAGACGGTGAGGAGCCCGCCCACTGCCATCTGGTCGCGGCGGACCCGCTTGCCGGTGGAGTCGACGAGGTAGGTGCCCTTCCGCCAGTCGGTGGTGTCCAGCGTGTGGCCCAACCGGGGCCCGAGGGAGCGCAGCAACGGGAAGAGGGCGACGACGCCGAAGATGCCCATGCCGGCACCGAGCAGGCCGCCCAGCATTCGGCGCCGCTTCACTACGATCCCGGTGCGCTCGACCAGGGCTGCCGCCATCGCCTCCTGCTCGCGCGGCGTGCTGCTGAGCGAGTGGCGCTCCTCCACGAACGGCCCCTGGGGCATGAGGTACTTGCCCCACGCCGTGGTGCCGATGCCGAGGGCGAACAGGCCGATCCCCACCGTCAGGGCGAGGATCCACGACGGGGCGGCCTGTATGTACGCGGCGCCGAACGCCGCCACCCCCAAGATCCCGATGAGGAGGAAGATCGCGACGATGCCTTCGGTCCGCCGGGGGTAACGGGCGGCGTCCTCCAGGTGGGGGTCGCCGAGCCTCGCCGTCGGGATGGGGATGGCGGTGCGGTGGCCATCGCCGGCTCGCCCGCCGTCGGCCGCTTCCGGGGCGACCTGGCTGCCGGGAGCGTCGAAGGTCGATCCAGCGTCGCTCACCGCCGACGTCCCTCCGCCGCCGACGCCGTCATGCCCGGTCTCCGATCCAGAAGCACACCAGCATGAAGATCCCGACCCCGAAGACCAGTGCCACGAACCCTTCGGCCACCGGACCGACCCCTCCCAGGCCGGCGCCGCCGAGGTCGGTCGGATGCTGGATGTCGTTGGTGACGAAGGCGACGAGGTCGCGCACCTGGCTGTCGGTCAGGTTCCCGGTGTACCGGGGCATGTTGGCCGGGCCGGTCCGGATGGCCTCGGCCACCTGCTGGGCCGTGGCGTAGTGGATCGAGGGGGCGAAGGTCCCTGTGGCGAGGGCGTCCCCAGCACCGGTGATGGTGTGGCAGGCGGCGCAGTTGAGGGCGAAGAGTGTCGCGCCGTCGGCCCGGTTGGCGCCCTTGAGGTGCACTGTGGGGATGTAGGGAGCGGACGGTGCCAACGAGTTGACGAAGGCGGCGACCTCCTCGGCCTGCTTGTACGTCAGGCGCTGGGGCTTGGACGGTGCCTGCACGGCCAGCGGGGTGGCGGCAGGCATGCGGCCGGTGGTCACCCAGAACATCACCGTGGCCGGGCCCAGCCCTACCAGGTTGGGCGCGGCGGCACTGCCCTCGGCGTTGGGAAGGTGGCAGCTCGAGCAGTACTCCTCGAACAGCGCCTCTCCCGGCTTGACGTACGACTTCGGCGGCGCCTTGTAGGTGATGGCCGAGCTGCCGTAGCTCGAGACATGGCCGTCGACGCACTTGACGGAGGACGAGTTGGTCGGCGAGCCCGAGTTCTTGGGACTGCGGTAGCCCACGATCTTGGCCGACTTCGAGCAGGCGGCGCTCGACGACTTGGTGCTCCTCGACGTGGGCGACGTCGTCGTGGTCACGCCGCTCGGGCTGACCACGCCGGGCGCCGAGGGCGTGGTGGTCGACGTCGTCGTGGACGAGCCGGTCGTGGCGGTGGCGTCGCTCTGGGCTCCGGCGCCGGTGGCGAAGGCGAGGGTCCCGCCCAGGCCCACGGCGACCAGGACGGCGGCCGGCAGGATCATCCGGCTCCGGAGCGGGTTCCGGCTGCTGCGTCGCGGCATCCCGCGTCTCAATGGAGGAGGAAGAGGCAACTGTAGAGACCGATCCAGACGATGTCGACGAAGTGCCAGTAGTAGCTGACCCCCTGGAACACCGCCAGCTCGCCCGGGTCCCCGGCAGGCCCCTTCATCCTTCCCAGCAGGAAGGCCATCGCTATCAGGCCGAGGGCCACGTGGAGGCCGTGCAGGCCCGACATGATGTAGAAGAGCGATCCGTAGGCGTTGGTCGTCCACCGGGTGGTCTGGCTGATCCACTCGTAGAACTGGTTGCCCAGGAACATGGTCCCGAGCGCGATCGTCAGGCCCACCCAGATGCGGGCGCCGCGCCGGTTGAAGCGCTCCTCGTCGAACAGCGCCTTCTGCATGGTGAAGCTGGACGACACCAGGATCGCCGTGAACACGCCCGCCTGGACGACGTCGAGGTGGGTACCCGCGGGCGGCCACGGATGGTCGTTCGCCCGGATGGTGAAGAAGGCGGCGAACAGCCCGCTGAAGAACATCAGCTCGGAGCCGAGCCAGATCATCACGCCCACCGCCAGCATGGGCGGGCGGTCGTGGACTACCCGAGGCGGGCGCATCGGCTGGTCGACCGAGAGGGCCTGGCTCACGGCGTACTTCCTAGCGGATCCCGGGCCGAGCACGCCAAGCGGCAGGTAGCGGCCCGGTAGTCGCCCGGGGCCCGGTGGCGGCGCTCAGCTGAGGGTGCCGGCGAGGTGCAGCCCGGCCGGGAGCGGCAGGGCGTGGACGACCACCAGGCGCCGCGTCGGGCGGGTCAGCGCCACGTACAGGGTGCGCAGGCCGCGGGTGCTCGGCACGGAGAGGAGGGTGTCTCGGGGAGCGCCGTCACCGGCGGCGATGGCCGAGGGCTCCACCACCACCACCGTGTCGAACTCCAGGCCGTGGGAGTCGGCCGCCGGCAGCACCACGAGGGGCGCGGCCAGCCCCGGCCCGGACGGGTCCCGGGGATCGACCGCCCGCACGCCGCGGCGGGCGAGGGCGTCGACGACCGACGCCTCCAGGTCGCCGGGCACGAGCACCGCCGTGCGGCCGTTGGCGCTGGCCGCCTGCTCGGTCAGGGCGACCT
>JBOGGF010000348.1:0-5161 GCA_050743965.1 Acidimicrobiales bacterium | reverse complement strand
CCTGGTGGCGCTGGTGGCGGGCGGTCTCGTTGCCGTGACTCGCCTCGGGCGGCGGCGCCGGACACGAACCGACGTCGGACGCGCCGTTCCGGAGACCAACGGGATCGGGCACGACCGCCCTACTCCCGACGTCGACTCCGCCCCCAGCACCACAGAGGTGCCCGCTCCCCCGATGCCTCCCCCAATGGCTCCCACCGCTCCCCCGGTCCCTCCCACCCCGGCGGCCGAGCCGGCCGTGCCGTCCGTCGCCATCGCCGAACGACCGCCACCGCTCGGCGAACCGGGAACGCCCGCCGTCCGGGTCATGGGCACGGTCGAGATCACCGGGTGGCGAGAGCTCACCGAGCGCCAGGCGGTCCTCCACGAGCTCTGCGCCTACCTCGCCCTGCACCCCGAGCGGGGCTTCACCACCGAGCAGCTGGCCATCCCGCTCGAGAGCACGGCCAAGACGGTGCGCAACAACCTGTCGCGCCTGCGCAGGGCGCTCGGCGCCGACCACCTCCCCGACGCCACGCTCACCGCCGGCTATCGCTTGGTCGGCGTGGCCACCGACTGGGGACGGTTCTGCGAGCTCACCGGCCGGGCGGGTGACGCCGACGGCGAAGAGACCGACCGCCTGCTGGCCGAGGCGCTCTCCCACGTGCGGGGCGTGCCCTTCACCGGTGTCCCCGAGCGCCACTACGGCTGGGTTTTCAGCGAGCCCCTGGCCACCGACATCACCGCGGCCATCGTCGACGCCGCCCACCGCTTGGCCCAGCGCCGGCTGGCGGCGGGCGATCCCCCGACGGCGGTGGCGGCGGCGAGAAGGGGGATCCTCGCCTCCCCGACCGAGCTCTCCCTGTGGTCCGATCTCGTGACCGCCACCGTGGCATCCGGTGAACGGTCCTACGTGCGCCGCATCCTGGCCGACGCCAAGCGGGTTCTCGATGCCGAGGACGCCGCCGAGCTCGCCGCCTTGGCCGAGCGGCTGCGCACGACGCCCGTCGGAGAGGGCGGTCGACCACCCGAGGTGAGCACGCCATAGCCAGCTGACGCCAATCATCGTTCGACCTCGGCACCACGGAGGACGAAGGCCGCCAGCGCCAGCTCTCCCCGCCGTCGGTCCTTCCACACGGTCGCCCGGCTGATTCCGAGCCGAAGGCCGATCTCTTCGACCGGCCGGTCGGCGAGGCGCGTGGCCGACATGAGGTACGCCTGACGGGGGGTCACCACACCCCGCCGGCGGGCGTCGGCCAGCAGCGTCGTCACCACCTCAGCCGGGTCGGCGCCGGCATCGGCATCGTCCTCGACCGAGGCGACCACTCGGTCACCGTCGGAGGTGCGCTGCCGCCGCAGCTCGGAGCGGAGCCTGCTCCAGACGGCGTGCACCAGCACGGTGAGGGATGCTGGCACCGCGGGTCGGCTCAGGTCGGCGACGGCTTCGAGCAATGCGGTGACCGTCGCCGACTCCATCTCGGTGCGCTCACCACCCCTCGGCCCGGAACGCTCGGCTCTCGTCGCCAGCGTGCCGAGTACCGGTCGCATCGCCACCAGGAGGCACAGCATTGCCACCTCGTCGCCCGGCACCAGCGGGAACAGCGCCGCCACCAGCGCCTCGAGCAGGTCCCGGCCGCCCGGGCCATGGCAGGAGCGGGCGAGGTCGAATGGATCCCGGCAGCCCTCGACCGGTGCGCCGGCGGCGGCCAAGCGGGCGAGGGCCCGGCGCCCTCTGGCTCCGGCGGAGCGGGTGGCGAGGTCCCGGGCCGCCAGGGCCAGGGGGCTCGGGGTCGATGGCGTGGTCATGGCCCCATCGCGCCACGCCGGTGTCCCCGCCGGCGTCACGGTGCCCGTCCCCGGAGCCGACCCCATCCAGATTTTCTCCGGGGACGCCGCCGGGGCCCGACGGGTCATCGTCCCTGCTCAGGACGGCGGGGCACCCTCGGGGGCGAGTCCGGGGACGTACCCGGGGGCCGACGGGGGCGTCCGGCGATGCCCTCGGCCAACACCTCGGCCAGCCGCTCGGCGGCGGGCGAGCCGTAGCCGCGGCCGGCGTAGCGCCAGGTGCCCTCGAGGGGCTCCAAGCGACCTTCCCCCTCCTCCCGGACGTGGGCGGCCCGGGCGGCCCGCAGGGCCCCGAAGGTGGTCGAGTACGCCCGGGACTTGGTGGCGAAGTGGCCGCGGTAGCCGAAGGTGTGGGCGTGGGCGGCCAGGCGCAGGTGAGCCAGCTCGGGCCGGCGACCGAGCTCCCACGCCGCCGTGGCGAGGGCAGCCAGGTGAGGGTCGGCGCCGGCCAGCACCGGGGGGCGACGCCGGTCGAGGGAGCGGGTGAGGGAGGGGTCCTCGGTCGCCGTCTTGGTGGCGTACTTGGCGAGGTAGGCGGCGACCGCCTCGGCGTCGCCTCCCGCCTCGGTGATGGTCAGCACCCGCACTGTGCGCTCCGTGCCCCAGCCGGCGTCGGCCGCTAGGCCGGCGATCCCCGGCACGACGACCCGGCCGACCGCCCGCTCGACCCCTGCCGCAAGCAGCTCGGCCGTCAGCCAGTCGGGCGGGGGCACCGAGGGGCCCTCGGGCCCGTCGGCCCGGAGCAGCACGTGGAGGTGGACGAGGCCGCGCCGCTGGAACTCGACCACCTTGATGTAGGAGATCCGGAAGGACTTGGCGCCCCCTCCTCCTGCACGCGCCACCTCCCGGGCGAGGAGGGTCGAGGTCCGCTGCCAGAGCACCGTCACCCGGGCGTTCCACAGAACGGCCTCGTCGTAGGCGAAGCAGGCCGGGCACAGCGGCCGGCCGACCAACGGGTCGTCGTGGGCGTGGCGTTCCCGGCAGTCGAGGACGACGCCGTGGGGACAGCGTGCTCTTGCCCGGCGAGGGTGGCAGGTGCCGCCCGCCCGGTGGACCGGCCCGAACGAGGGAGCGGTCAGGGTGACGAAGCAGGCCGGGTGGCCGGCCACGGTCTCGGGCACGCCCTTCCCGCCCCGCAACCCCGAGGCCACCAGCTGCCAGGCGTCGGCCTGGTAGGTGGCGGCACAGGCAGGGCACAGCACGGCCCGCCGGTCCTTGCAGGCGACGAGGACGGTGCGCTCGGCCAGCTCCCCGGTCGCCCCGTCGAGCGTGGTGGCGCCCAGGCGCACCGGATGCCGGCAGCAGCCGGCGGCGGCCACCTCAAGAGCGGCGGCCCGCACGTCCACCGGCCCGCTCACCACTGGCCCCGCAGGCGGGCTGCCCGGTCGGCCAGCTCGGCCAGTCCTTCGTCGGGCAGGTAGAAGGTGCGCAGCTTCACCGGCACCTCGCCCTCGTGGAGCAGGAACCCCACGCCCCTGGCGGCCGGGTCGATGGCCGCCGCCGAGTAGCCCTGGGACGCCCAGCCCTGGCCGAGCACGGTGTCGGACGCCTCGTTGGTGGTGCAGCGTAGGGCCAGGCGGAAGCCGAACAGGTCGCGCACCCAGGTGGGGACGATCTCGTGGGACGGCTTCTGGGTGGCGGCCAGCACGATCATGCCGGCCGCCCGGCCGCGGGAGACGAGGTCCCGCAGCCCCTCGGTCACCGCCTGGCGCTTGGCCCGGTCGCCGGAGCGCAGGTAGAAGGCGAGCTCGTCGATCACCACGACGTGCAGCGCCATCCCGTCGGCCGGGTCGACCTTGCGCCGGCGGCGGCGGAGGAGCTCTTCGTAGCGGTGGTCCATCTCGGCACACAGGTCACCCAGCACCTCGGCCGCCTCGTCCATGTCGGGGCCGACGAAGCGGTCGGCCGAGTCGACCCACCCCGACAGCTCGACCTGCTTGGCGTCGAGGAGCGTGAGACGCACCGCCGGGTCGAGGGCGGCACCGGCCACCAGCAGCGACAGGGCCGCCGATTTCCCCGCCCCCGGCTCGCCACCCAAGAGCAGGTTGTGCTCGGGCAGGGTGACGCTGACCAGCTGCCCGTTCTCGTCGACCCCGAGGGGGACCGGCTGCCACAGCGAGGTCCGAGGGAAGCTCGACCACGGCCAGGGATGCGAGGCCGTACCGAGTGGGTCGCGCCAGACGACGGTGACCGTGGCCATGCCGGCGTCGCCGGGATCGCGTAGCACTCGGACCTCCCGGGCCCGCAGGGCGGCGGCCAGGCTTGTGGCCGCCAGCTCGAGGTGCCCGCAGTGGTGACCGAAGGGGATCCGCACCCGCACCGCCATGCCGGCGGGCACGGGCGAGCTGTCACGCACGGCCGGCGGCCGTCCCCACGGGCCGATAACGCCGCATGCCGACAGGGCAGCCGAGAACCACCGATCGACCGAGCGCCGGCGCAGGAGGGCGGTGAGCCGCCGGCGCAGTCCCGGCACGGCACCGACCGTCACGGCCACGAGCCCGAGGACGAGCACCCCACCGCCGACCCCGCCCACCAGTGCGTCCGCGAGGTGGAACGCGAGCCCGGCCGAAAGACCGAGCGCCGCCTCCCACCGCCACCCCCAGGCAGCCGAAGCCACCGGGGAGCGGCGGGGGACGGCGCCGGCCCGACCCTCAGGCATTGCGGTGGCGCAGATACCAGCCATAGGCGGCGGCACCGGCGAAGACGAGCACGACGACGCCCCAGCCGTCGCTCACGAGCTGGAGGACCCAGACCCCGAGCGAGGCGAAGAGCACCAGCGCCACCAGCCACAGGACGAGCCGGCCGATCACGACGCGGACCTCGCCCCGACCGCTTCGACCCGGGTGGCCCGGAAGCTCACGCCGCTGCGGTCGTTCATCGACCAGGTGACCGCCGTGAGGCCGGTCACCTTGACGGGCGTGAAGTCGCCCAGCCCCTTGGGCTCGCCGGTCACCTTGACGGTGATGGACTCCCGGCTGCCACCGCCCAGGGCGAAGAGGTGCACGTTGAACACCGGCTGGCCGTCCTCGGTCTTCTGGGCCTTGGTGTCGAAGTCGATGGCCGGTTCGGCCGGGCCGGCCGAGACGAAGCCGACCGTGGTCGTGTCGACGGGAAGTCGCATGGTTCGCTCCCTTCAGGTGAAGGGGGCACTTCCCCCTTCATCTACAAGTAGGCAGCGAGCACCCCCGGAATGGACACGCTCTTTCGCACACTGTGCCCACCAGCGACCGACAACGACTGCCGGTGCCCGGTGGAGCCGTCAACGGGCCCTTCGCTCGTCACCCCGGCGGACCGCCGGCGGAGCCTGCGCCGGTGGGCTCCGGCCGTCAAGGGCGGCACC
>JBOGGF010000347.1:0-8479 GCA_050743965.1 Acidimicrobiales bacterium | reverse complement strand
GGACGGCGCGGCAACGCCGTTGACATCGGTCTTCGGCGGCGGCGCCAGCGCCGCCGTGGCGCGGCCCAGCAGGCCGCGGGCAGCGGGGGGCCGCCCGCCCGGGACCCGCTCCTCACCGGGCCTCTTCACGAGCCCGTACCGGAAGATCACGTCCTGGGTCAGCACCCGGATGGCCGAAGAGATGATCATGTAGATGGTGACGCCGGCCGGCACAACGAAGTAGATGTAGCCGAAGATCAGCGGCATCACCCGCTGCATCGTCTGCATCTGGGACGGCACCTGGGACGTCCGTCCGCGGTTGCGCTTGGTCATCTGCGCCATCTGGAAGTACTGCAGCCCCACGGCAGCGAGCACGAAGGCGAAGTACGGGATGTAGGCCGGCCAACTTGAGTGGTGTGTCAGCGGCTTCGCCGCCAGGTTCATCCCGAACGAGTTCATGACCCCTGGCGATGTGACCAGGTTCGTGTACATGAGCGAGTGGTGCGGGATGTAGCGCGGTGTGGCGCAGATGGCATGCAGGCACCGCAGGCCTGTCGTGAGCTTGGCCCCGTGCTGGACCGTGTTGGTGAGGCCTCGGATGACGTCGTACAGGACGTACAGGGCCGGCATCTGCAGGAACATCGGGAGACAGCCGCCGGTGGGGCTCACGCCCTTCTCCCGGTACAGCTTCATCATCTCCTGGTTGAGCTGTTCCCGGTTCTCCGCCCCCTTGTACTTCTGGCGGAGCTTCTGCATCTCGGGCTGAATCTCCTGCATCGCCAGCATCGACCGGGTGCTCTTGATCGTCAGCGGCGTGAGGACCGCCATGATCACCACGGTGAGGATGGCGATCGCGGCCGCGTAATTGGGGACGAGGCCGTAGATGTAGGCGAGGATGTCGGCGATGGCGACGAAGAGCGGGTGGAAGATCTGCCCGACCGTCTTGAACAGGGAGTTCTCCGCCAGGAGCGGCGCCAGGTGCATCAACGGTGCCTCGCTCCACGGTGGGCCCCGACCGGCACCAGATCAACCCCGTGCCCACCGAGCGGATGGCAGCGAGCCAGCCGCCGTACGGCGAGCACTGCGCCCCACAATGCGCCATGGCGCTCTACCGCTTCGATGGCGTAGGCCGAGCAACTCGGGTAGAAGCGGCACGGCGACACGCGGCCGGCACGCGCCGCCTGGTACGCCCGCAGGACGGCCAGCACCGACCGCTGGCTCCGGCGAGGACCCGCGGCGTCGTCGGTCATGAGCTCGGTCCCTTTCTCAGCTGGCTTCGGGGTGTCGAGGGTCCCGACCGCCGGGTCGACGCCCGCGCCAGCGCCTCTCCCACCCGCCGCGCCAGCTCCGACTGGGTGAGCCTCGCCGCCGCCGGGTCCGCCGATACCAGGTAGGCCCCCGGACGCAGCGGTGCTTCCGGTGCGGTCACCACAGCCTGCACGGATGCTCGCAACCGGCGTCGCAGGCGGTTCCGGTGCACGGCGTTGCCGTGCCACCTGCCGATCGCATAGCCCACGCAGGGAAGACACGTGGCGGCGTCGGGCGAGAACGACACCCTGATCGGCCCGCTTCGTCCTCTGCCCGACGGGCGCGCCAGGGCGCGGAAAGCCGACCGTCCTCGGATCCGTCCCACTACCGGTCTCATTGCGCACCTCGTCGCCGCCGGCCGGCTCAGACGGTGAGCCGATGACGCCCCTTGAGCCGTCTCGCCTTGATGATCGCCCGACCGGCGCGCGTCGACATCCGATGGCGGAAGCCGTGCCGCTTCGACCGCTTGCGCGTGTTGGGTTGGTAGGTTCGCTTCACGTAGGTCAGCCTTTCGCTGCGCCCGCGGGGTGCCGTTCTGCCAGCACCTTCGGGTCGGCGCGGAGCCAGCACCCATCGCCGGCCAGTAGGCCAGTGGCGATGGCGTCCCCTCGATGCTAGGCGACGCGGGCCATGACCACTAGTCGACCCCTCTCGGCAGGGGCCACGGCCACCACTCCCGGGGCCTCGCCGTGCGCCCCCACCACTGGGCGGCACGCATCGGCGGGGTGTACCTTCGTTCGACCAAGGCCATGCCGCATGTTCCACACCTGTGGACCACGTTGTGGACGATCGAGCTCAGAGGTGGGCGGAGGAGCAGGTGGACGAGACCAGCGCGCTGTGGACGAAATGCGCCACGCCGTTGCGTGAACAGGTGTCGGACACGACGTGGCAGATGTGGCTGTCGGGCATCCGGCCCGTGTCGTACTCGACAGGCGTCATGGTGCTGGGGGTGCCGAACGCCGTCGTGCGGGACCGGGTCGACGCCCGATTCGTGCCGCTCATCGAAGAGACGCTCTCGGGCATGGCCGGCGATCCGGTCCGGGTCGAGCTCCGGGTCGTCGGCCCCCCGACGAGTCCAGCCGACGGGGTTGCCGGCGACCACGGCGAGGTAGCAAGCATCGGATCCGGGCACGGTGGCGTCGTCCCGACGACCACCCTGGCTCTCGACGAGCTCCGGCACGGCGACCGCGGTCACGGAGCGGTGAGCCCGTCGTCGGGCACTCGGGGGGGTGGGGCTCGCGGCACCCCGGTCGGGGCGGCAGTCTCCCTCGATCCCCGCTTCACCTTCGACGCGTTCGTCGCCGCCTCCTCGAACCGCCTTGCCCACGCGGCGGCGCAAGCGGTGGCGGAGACCCCGGGTCGGTCCTACAACCCGCTCTTCATCTACGGCGACTCCGGCCTCGGCAAGACGCACCTGCTCCACGCCATCGGCAACTACGTCCAGGAGAACTTCCGGATCCACAAGGTCCTTTACGTGACCACCGAGACGTTCATGAACGACTTCGTCGACTCGCTGCGCATGTCGACCACGATCGCCTTCAAGCGCCGCTACCGCGAATGCGACATCCTCCTCATCGACGACGTCCAGTTCATGGAGAACAAAGAGGGGCTCCAGGAGGAGTTCTTCCACACGTACAACGACCTGCAGGGGGCAGGGAAGCAGATCGTGCTCACCTCCGATCGACCGCCGAAGTCGATCGAGACCCTCGAGGAGCGCCTCCGCAGCCGGTTCCTCTCCGGTCTCATCACCGAGGTCGACCCGCCGGATCTAGAGACGCGGCTCGCCATCCTGCGCAAGAAGGCGGAGGCCGACCACGACGACATCCCCGACGACGTCCTCGAGTTCATCGCCACCCATGTCAAAAGCAACATCCGCGAGCTCGAGGGTGCCCTCATCCGCGTTACCGCGTTCGCCAGCCTCAGCCGGGAGCCGATCTCGATGGAGCTGGCCGAGCGGGTGCTCTCCGACATCGTCTCGTCGGGCGAGACGCGGCGCATCACGCCCCAGATGATCCTCGACGCAACGGCCGCCAACTACGGCTTCACCATCGACGCCCTGTGCGGGCCGAGCCGCACCCGCCCCCTGGTCACGGCGCGCCAGGTCGCCATGTACCTGGTCCGGAACCTGACCGACTACAGCTACCCCGCCATTGCCCGGGTCTTCGGAGGGCGTGACCACACGACGGTGATCCATGCCGTCGACAAGATCACCACCCAGATGCGGGAGCGCCGCCAGCTCTACGAACAGGTCACCGAGCTCACCGTACAGATCCGCAACGGCACGTGAGCCCGGTGCGCGCACGGTCCACCACTCCTTGTGGACAGCCGTCGCCTATGTTGGGGACGACGTGCCCCTTCGTCCCCACCCCCGGGCGCTCGAGCCCCGATCACGCCGTGCTGTTCCACCGCGCGGCGCGGGCCGGTGGACAGACCCTTCCGCTGCCACCAGGGAAGACGGCTCTCCATCCACAATCCCCAGCACTACTACCCCTAATTCCTTTCTTCATTCCTCGCACTTCAGTGACAACCCGCTCCCCATAGCCGATCTCAGGAAAGGACGGGCCCGGTGAAGTTCCGGTCCGAACGCGACTCCCTCGCCGAAGTGCTGGCCACCGCCGGACGCGCCGCGGGAACCCGCAGCGCGTCGTCGATCGTCCTGTCCGGCCTGCTCCTCCGGTCCGAGGGCAACACCCTCGATGTCACGGGCACGGATCTCGACCTCACCATCCGTGTGTCCCAGGAGGTGATAGGCCTCGACGACGGCAGCTGTGTGGTACCGGCCCGGTTGACCGCCGACGTCGTGCGCTCACTCGAGCCGGGAGCCGTGACCATCGAGGGCACGGAGGACAAGGTGGAGATCTCGTCAGCGCGTGCCCGCTTCGGTCTCCGGGCGTTCTCCGTCGTGGAGTTCCCGACGGTGCAACCGCCGGTCGAGCCGATGGTCACGTTGCCGGGCGCGATGCTCGCCGAGGGCCTCCGTCAGGTGGTCCGCGCCGCCTCGACCGACGACGCCCGACCGCTGCTGACCGGCGTATTGCTGACGGGGGGGTCGGACTCGGTGCGCATGGTCGCCACTGACTCGTACCGTCTAGCGCTGCGGGACCTCGAGGGGACCAGGTCGGTCGGGGCGGAGAACGACATCCTGGTGCCGGCGCGTGCCCTGGCCGAGCTCCAGCGCGTGCCGGCAGGTGGGGCGGACGGTGACGGGGACGTAGGAGTGGCCGCAGGGCCGCACGACATCACCTTCACCCGCGGTGGGGTGCGGATCACGACTCGTCTCCTCGACGGGACCTATCCCGACTATCGCCAGCTGATCCCGGACCAGTACCCGAACCGGTTGCACGTGGGAAAGGAGACGCTCGTGAGCGCGCTCCGGCGGGTGCGCCTGCTTGTACGCGACAACACGACGCCGGTGCGGCTGTCGATGCGGCAGGGTGGCGTCGACCTGACCGTAGTCTCACAGGAGGTCGGTGACGCGAGCGAGACCGTCGACGGCGACTTCACCGGCGAGGACTTGGTCATCGCCTTCAACCCGTCCTATCTCATCGATGGGGTGGAGGCCGTGCTCGACGACGAGGTGGTGATCGAGACGGCCGACCCCTCGCGGCCGGCGACGGTGCGGGCAGCCGAGCGTGACGACTTCCGGTACCTGCTGATGCCCGTTCGCGTCTCCTGAGCCGGCCGGCGACGGGGTGGTGACCACTCGGCCGGGCGGCGGGGTCGCCCTCCGCCGGCTGGAGCTGCACGACTTGCGCGCCTTCTCCCACGCGGCCCTCGAGCCCGCGCCGGAGGGGACGACCGTCTTGGTGGGTCCCAACGGCGGCGGCAAGACGACCTTTCTGGAAGCAGTGGGATTTCTCGGCACCCAACGTTCGTTCCGGACCACCGATCGGGCGGCGATGGTGCGGGTCGGGGCCGATCGGGCCATCGTCCGGGCAGACCTCGAACGTGACGGCCAGCCACTGCTGGTCGAGGCGGAGCTGCCGACGTCCGGGCGAGTCCGGACCCAGGTGAACCGGCAGCCGGCCCGCGATCGACGGCATCTCGCCCGGGCCGTCCCGGTGACCGTCTTCTCCCCGGACGACCTGGCGGTGGTCCGGGGCCCGCCGGCCAACCGGCGCAACCTCCTGGACGACGCCCTCCGGCTACTCGACCTCCGCACGGCCACCGCGCTCGACGAGCTGGACCGAGCGTTACGCCAGCGTGCGGCGCTCCTGCGCCAGGCGGGGGGGCGGTGCACGGCCGACATCGCCACGTCGTTGGACGTGTGGGACGAGCGGCTGGCGGTCGCCGGGAACCTCGTCGCCCTGGCTCGCCGAGAGCTGGTGACATCGCTCGCACCACTGGTGGTGGATGCCTACGGCGTCCTCGCCGGCGCAGGGACAGCCGGGCCGGGGGCGACCCGGGCCGGCGGCGACCCGCGGGCTCCTGCGGCGACGCCACCGCCATCGACGCTGGCCGTGGCCCTGGCCTACCTCCCGACCTGGGAGGGTGACCTCGCCGCCGCCCTGGTGGCGTCCCGGGCCGTCGACGTCCGCCGGGCGGCCACCACGGTGGGGCCGCACCGGGACGACCTGGCGGTCAGTCTGGAGGCTCGGGATGCCAGAACCCAGGCTTCCCAGGGCGAACAGCGCAGCCTGGCCCTCGCCCTCCGCCTGGCCCTCCATCGGCTGGTGACCGACCGGACGGGCGTGGCTCCGATCCTGCTGCTCGACGACGTCTTCTCCGAGCTCGACCCCGTCCGGAGCCGGGCGCTCGTCCGGCTCCTGCCGCCGTGCCAATCTCTCCTCACGACCGCCGTACCGGTCCCCCCCGGGGTCCCGGTGGCCGAGATCGTCGACGTCCGCCGAGCCGTGACGACGTGAGCGTCACGACGCCGGCCGGCGTGGTGCCGGTCCCGCGGCACAGCAGCGCCCTGGCGCGCCAGGATGGCGCATGACCTTCCCGCCCGCCGGCGTGCACGGACCGGACCGCCGCCCGGTGCGCCGCCGGGCCCGGGGGATCGACCGTGGCCCGCGAGGGCTGGCCGAGGCCCTGGAGGACGCCATCGCCGGGCTGGCCCCGCCGCCGACCCGGTCTACCGCCGCCGGCGTGGCGACCCCGGCGGGGACCCTCGGGACGCTCTTCTCCCGGTGGGACGAGATCGTCGGCCCGACCCTGGCGCGCCACGTCCGCCCCCTCACGCTGGCGGGCGGGGTGCTGTCGGTGGCGGTGGACCGGCCGGCGTGGGCGACCCAGGTGCGGGCGCTCGGCGCCACGATCTTGGCGCGGGTGGCCGAGGTCACCGGGACGGCCGGGGGGGCCCCGGACGAGCTGCGGGTCGTGGTGCGTCCCGACGCGGCGGCTCCTTGACCCGTCGACGGCGACGAGCGCGGGAGGGAGACCGGAGCGTTTGGAAGCTGGCAATGTCAGGTAGAATGGCTCGTTCGCCGCTGACAGCGCGATGGCGCCGGTTCGGGTCGTGGGCGGACGTCGAGACGGTCGGATGTGAAGGGGCGCGCCCGTGAAGCAGGTCGAGGAGGTCGAGCGTGGCCGGTGACGGCGGAAGCTACAACGCCGGCGACATCACCGTTCTCGAGGGGCTCGAACCGGTCCGCCTGCGACCGGGGATGTACATCGGTTCCACCGGTCCCACCGGTCTGCACCACCTGATCTGGGAGGTCGTCGACAACGCCGTCGACGAGGCGATGGCGGGCTACTGCACCCGGATCGACGTCGCCCTGCTCGCCGACGGCGGGTGCCGGGTGAGCGACGACGGCCGGGGCATCCCGGTCGATCCCCATCCCCAGTACCCGGGGAAGTCGGCCGCCGAAGTGGTGCTCACCACGTTGCACGCCGGTGGAAAGTTCGGCGGTGCCGGCTACAAGGTGTCGGGCGGGCTCCACGGTGTCGGCGTCTCGGTCGTGAACGCGCTGTCCACCCGGCTGGTCCTGGAGATCGACCGCGACGACCAGCACCACGTGATGGAGTTCGTCAACGGCGGCGAGCCCAAGGGGAGCCTGGAGGTCGTCGGGGAGGCACAACGCGGACGCACCGGGGCCACGGTCACGTTCTGGCCGGACCCGAGCATCTTCGAGGAGGTCGACTTCCGGGCCCAGACCGTGACCGAGCGACTCCAGGTGATGGCGTTCCTCAACCGGGCACTCGAGATCCGCTTCGCCGACCAGCGTCCCGGCAGCGAGAAGAAGGAGACGTTCCGTTACAACGGCGGCATCGTTGACTACGTGAAGCACCTCAACGCCTCAAAGGAGTCGCTGTTCCGCAAGGTGGCCTCCTACGGCCAGGTGGAGGAGGAGCACGAGGTAGAGGTTGCACTGCAGTGGAACACCGGGTTCCACGAGAGCATCTTCTCCTTCGCCAACGGGATATCGACCACCGAGGGCGTGATGCACGAGGAGGGCTTCAAGAAGGCCCTCACCAACGTGGTGAACCGCTACGCCCGCAGCCGCAACCTCTTGAAGGAGAAAGAAGACAATTTCGACGGCAAGGACATCCGGGAGGGGCTCACCGCGATCGTGTCGGTGCGGCTGAAGGACCCGCAGTTCGAGGGGCAGACCAAGGCCAAGCTGGGCAACGTGCCGATGCGGTCACTGGTCGAGCGGGCCACCAACGAGAAGCTCGCCGAGTGGCTCGAAGAGAACCCGACCGAAGCCAACCAGATGGTGAAGAAGGCGCTCCTCGCCCAGCGAGCCCGGGTGGCCGCCCAGCAGGCCCGCGACCTCACGCGCCGCAAGTCGGGGCTCGACGGTGCCGGCCTGCCGGGGAAGCTGATCGACTGCTCGTCCCGGGACCGCAGGGAGTGCGAGCTGTTCATCGTCGAGGGCAACTCGGCCGGCAGCTCGGCCAAGGACGCACGCGACCCGCGCACCCAGGCGATCCTCCCCATCCGGGGAAAGATCCTCAACGTCGAGCGCGCCCGCATCGACAAGATGCTGAAGAACGCCGAGATCCAGGCGCTCATCGCCGCCATCGGTGCCGGCCTGGGTGAGGACTTCGATCCGGCCAAGATCCGCTACCACAAGGTGATCATCCTCGCCGACGCCGACGTCGACGGAACGCACATCCGTACGCTGTTGCTCACGTTGTTCCTCCGGCAGATGAAGCCGTTGATCGAGGGCGGGTACGTCTACGTGGCGCAACCACCGCTGTACTCGACGCTCGTCGGCAACTCGAAGATGTATCTGAAGGACGA
>JBOGGF010000346.1:0-2609 GCA_050743965.1 Acidimicrobiales bacterium | reverse complement strand
GCCGTTTGCTTGGCCCGTTGCTTGGCCGCCTGCTTGAACTCCCGTACCTTGACCAGGCTGTCGTCGTCGACGATGTCGGCGACCGACCGGAAGCTGCCGGGCTCGCCGTAGGGGGCCGACGCTTCCCGCCATCCGGGCGGGATGACGCCGAACTGCTTGGCCAGCAGTGCGAGGAAGATGCGGGCCTTCTGCTCGCCGAAGCCCGGCAGCGACTGCAGCCGGCGCCGCAGGACCCGGCCGTCCTCGGCGCCGTCCCACAGCCGCGCCGCGTCGCCGTCGTGCTCGTCGGCGACGACGCGGCAGATCGCCTGCACGCGCGCCGCCATGGAGCCGGGATAGCGGTGGAGGGCCGGGGTGCGGGTGAACGCCTCCGAGAACGCCTCGGGGTCCATGGTGGCCAGGGCGGCGGCGTCGAGGTCGCGGCCGAGACGGCGGGCGAGCTCGGCCGGCGCCGCGAACGCCCGCTCCAAGGGCACCTGCTGGTCGAGCACCATGCCGATCACCAGAGCCAGGGGGTTGGTCGCCAGGAGGGTGTTCGCTACCGGGTCGCCGGCGAGGCGGAGGGTCGGCGGTCCGGCGCGACGGAAGGGCATGGGCCGAAGTGTACGGTGCGCCGCCGGCTCGGTCATTGGTCAGCCGTCCCGCCACGAGCTGTCGCCCGACGGTCCCGGGTACCGGGGACCCGGTGTCAGACCATCTGGCCGCCGCGGGCGACCACCGGAGGCTCGGGCTCGTCCGTGCCCCGGATCATCCGGCGGGTGGCCTCGGCCGTCGTCGAGTTGGTGAGGGCGCTCACCATGTCGCCCACCTCGAGCGTGGTCGAGCCGGTGGCGAAGATCATGTGCTCGCCCCGCTGGAGCGAGATGACGATCGAGCCCGGTGGGAGGTTGGAGTCGCGCAGCGCCTCGCCGACGAGCGGGGAGTCCTTGCCGACCCGCTCCTCGATCGTGACCGCCTTGGACGACACCTGCGAGATCTGTCCCGCGTTGTCGAGCAGCGCCTGGCGGTACCCGCTCACGACGTCGCTGATAGCGAGGATGCCGACGACCTTCCGGCTGGCCCCGGTCACCGTCACCCAACGGCCCCCCGCCTGCACGAGCGACTCCAGCGCCTGGTTGAGCCGGGTCGTGGCGGGCACGGTGGTGGTCGTCTCGTCGAGCACGCTCGTGACCGCCGCCGTGCTGTTTGTGCGGACCGCCCGGGTGAGCCGATCGGTGTCGACCGTGCCGAGGTAGAGATCGTCGTCGTCGACGACCGGTGCTCCGGTGACGGACGCCTCGTGCAGCTGCTCGAGGGCCTCGGCCCCCGACGTGCCGGCGTGGAGGACGAGGCGCGGCCTCTTGCAGACGGCGTCGACGTGGAGGAGGGCCAGGAGCGGCATGCCGAACTGGAAGCGGCTCGCCTCCGAGTCGGCCCGGCTGCGGAGCTGGGACCGGTAGATGCTGTCGTCGGCCCGGGACACGATGAACGTGGCCAGGGCGATGGCGACCATCGCCGGCGCCACGATTTCGATGTTGCCGGTCATCTCGGCGACCATGATCATGACGGCGAGCGGTGCCCGGGAGATGCCGCCGAACACCGCCATCATGCCGACGATCACGTAGGGCGCAGGATGGTGGCCGACGCTCGGGGCCACCGGCTCGAAGACACGCCACACGGCGAGCCCGGTGAAGGCGCCGATGACCATCCCCGGCCCGAAGACGCCGCCGGACCCGCCGGTGCCGATGGACAGGGCCGTGGCGGCGATCCGGGCCAGGGGCAGGAGGACGAAGATCCAGACCGACGTGTGGAGCAGGTCGTCCGACAGTGCCTTCTGCACCCACCCGTAGCCGGTCCCGAGGACCTCGGGCAGCGCCAGGGCCATGAGGCCGACCAGGAGGCCGCCGACCGCCGGCCGGAGCTTGCGGGAGAACGGCAGCCGGTGCGACAGCCGGACGACGCCGTAGAAGCTCTTGGAGTAGAGCAGCCCCATCCCGCCGGCCAGCAGGCCGATGACCCCGAACCAGAAGAGCTGCATGGGGTCGTTGAAGTGATACTGCGGCGTGGCGAAGAGCGGCCGGTAGCCGAAGACGGCACCGAAGATGGCATAGGCGATGATCGAGGCGAAGACGCCGGGGACCAGCGCGGTGTACTCGAAGTCCTCCTTGTAGACGACGTCGGCGGCGAGGACGGCGCCGCCGAGCGGGGCGCCGAAGATGGCGCCGATGCCCGAGCCGATGCCGACGGAGACGGCGATGCGACCGTCCTCGGGGGAGAGGTCGAGCACCCGGGCGAGGAGGGACCCGAAGCCGGCGCTGATCTGGGCGGTCGGGCCCTCCCGGCCGCCCGAGCCGCCGGAGCCGATGGTGAGGGCCGAGGCGACGATCTTGATCACCACGGCCCGCAGCTTGATGCCGCGGGGGTTGAAGTGGACGGCGTCGATGGCGGCGTCGGTGCCGTGGCCCTCGGCCTCGGGCGCCCACGTGAACACCAGGAAGCCTGCTCCGAGGGCGCCGAGCACCACCACCAGGGGGATCACCCACGGGCGCGCGAAGCTCGGTGACCCGGCGGCGAACCCTTCGCCGGCGGCGGTGGGGATGTGGTAGCCGGCTAAGACCGCGAGAAAGAAG